>DATFES010000362.1:0-6430 GCA_035250945.1 Alphaproteobacteria bacterium
CAACTTTCCCTCGCTGTTCAACTACAAGGCCCAGGGCTTCACCTGCGAGGGCGTGCTTCGCCAGCACCGGCGCAGCTTCAGCGGCGGCTGGCTCGACCAGTACATGTTCGGCCTGCTGCGCAGCGAGTGGCTGGCGCGCAAACAGGGCGGCGGCCAATGAGCGACAACCTTTTCCGCGCGCGCGAGCTTCTGGCGCAGGCGCTGGAGACCGACGTGGCGGCGATCGGAGCCGACGCCGCGATCGGCGTCGTCGAGACGTGGGACAGCCTCGCTCACATGCGCCTGGTCAACGCCATCGAGGAGAATCTCGGCCGCGAGCTATCGCCCGACGCGATCGTCTCGATCGCCAGCGTCAAGGACGTCGCCGCCATTCTCGAACGCGGCGCCGACGCCGCCTGAACGGCGCCCCGCCCGCCCATGGCCCGGGTTCTCGCCGCCATTCCGCATTTCTATCGTCACAGCACGGAGGGCGGGCACGGTTCGCAGCGCCGCGATCCAGCGTCGCGCGTGCGCGCGCTCGGCGGGTGCATCGCCGCATTGCGCGCTAATCTGGGCGTCGGCCAGGTCGGCATCGACATCGCCGCGCGGGCCGCGCGCCCGGCGAACCAGGAATTGGCGCACCAGCTCGACATCGTCGTCTGCACCACAGGCGAAGACCACCTGCTCGACCGGCTGGCACTGCCGCGCGACAACTACGCGCATCGCGCGAGCCGCGCCGAGCCGCTGCTGCTCGGCTACGAATGCCATGCGGCGCTCCGCGACGGGCTCAGCCGTTACGACTATTTCGCCTTCTTCGAGGACGATCTGCTGATCCACGACCCGCTGTTCCTCGCCAAGTGCGCGTGGTTTTCGGCCCACGCCGGCGGCGAGGCGGTGCTGCAGCCCAACCGCTTCGAGATCGCGGCTGGCCGCGATCCGGCGAAGGCCTACATCGACGGCGACATCCGCGCGCGGGCGACCGCCCCCTTCCAGGACATCGCCGATCGGCCGGAGATCCGGCTCGAGGCGCTGGGCGCGACGGTGACGTTCCGCCGGCCGCTCAATCCCCACTCGGGATGCTTTCTGCTGTCGGCCGAGCAGATGGCGCATTGGGCGCGGCAGCCCTATTTCCTCGATCGCGCCGCCAGCTTCATCGGGCCGCTCGAGAGCGCCGCCACGCTCGGGCTCATGCGCACGTTTCGCGTCTACAAGCCGGCGTTCGCCAACGCCGGGTTCCTCGAGATCCAACACGCCGGGCAGGCGTTCATCGGGTTGATCGGCACCACCGTTCGCCGCGCCGACGAGGCGCCGGCGCCGGCCTAGTCGCCGGTCGCGCGCCGCGCCTTCGGCTGGCTCGCGCGTTGTCCGCGGGCCAGGCTTTCGATCAGCCGCACCTGCTGCTGCAGGCAATCCTGGAGCTCGTAGCGCTCGATGACCGTCTGGCGCGCGCGACGTCGCAGCGCCGCCATGCGGTCCTTGTGGTCGAGCGCCTCGTCGATGCGGTCGGCGATCTGCTCGGGCGAGAAGAAGTCGACCAGCAGGCCGTTCTTGCCGTCCTCGATCATCTCGGCGACCGGCGTCGTGTTCGAGCCGATGATCAGGCAGCCGGCCGACATCGCCTCGAGCATCGACCACGACAGCACGAACGGGTACGTCAGATATATGTGCGCCGCCGAGACCTGCAGGAGGCGAATGAATCCCTTGTAGGGCACCCGGCCGAGGAAGTGGACACGGGCCGGATCGATCGTCACTTCTTCGAGCATGATCTGGCGATACGTCTTGCCTCCACCGGCCGCGGCCCCGTAGCTGACCCCGTCGCCGCCGACGATGACGTAGTGGCAGTTCGGCCTCCGGCGCGCCGACAGCGCGACCGCCCGCATGAAGCTCGGAAATCCGCGATAGGGTTCGAGATTGCGCGCCACGAAGGTGACGATCTCGTCGCCGGCGGCGATCTTGTGCCCGTTGCGCAGGGTCGCGGTGGCACCGGGCGACGGCGCGGCGACGGCGGTGTCGATGCCGTCGTGGATGACGTGGATGCGGTCGAGCAGGATCGTCGGAAACTGCGATCGCTGCCAGCGCGTCGGGCTGATTCCGGCGTCGGCCGCCTCGAGGCTCAAGAGCTGCACGCCGTTCTTCGTGCGCACCCTGCAGATGTCGTCGAGCGTCACCTTGCGGGAAGGATCGAAGCCGACGTCCGAGCCGCGCGCGCGATAATAAAACTCGCAGTAGCCCAGGAGCGGCGTGGTGGAAAAGACGTCCTTGAGGTACAGCGCCTCGCCCCAGCCCGGATGCGCGCAAATCACGTCGGGCACGAAGCCGCGGTGCTTGAGCTGGTAGGCGATCCGCGCCACCGCCTGGCCGTGCAGCACGCCCTCCTCGAAGTTGTGGAGATAGAAATGCGTCTCGGGCGAAGCTTTGCGCTTTAGCGTGTAGACCGCCTGGCGCACCTTGGGCACCGCGGGCTTGTCCGGCTGCGTGATGAACACCACCTGGTTGCCCGGCTTGGCGGCAAGGTACGGCGCCAGGTGCTTGTATTGCCCCGGGCAGTTTTGATGGACGAACAGAATTCGCATTATTTTTGGTTCGGACGGATATGACTATGGTTACGTTAGCGATGATTATTGAAATTGCCAAAGATTAAGCCATGGTCAGTGGCAGCGTATCCGCGTTTCACCTCTTCGGCCGCGGCCCGCCGCCGGCATCGAGCGTGGTCCATCTGCCGAGCGGCATGTGCTTTGACGCGGCGACGCTCCGGCGCGAAATCGCCCGCCGGGCCGCCCTGCTCGAGGCGATGGGCGCCGGCCCGCGCAGCCGGGTCGCCATCTGCCACGGCGGCACGCCGCATTTCTTCGCCGACCTCTTCGCCACCTGGCGCCTGGGCGCCTGCGCCGTACCGCTCAATCCCGGTCTCACCGCGCCCGAGCTGCGTGTGATCGACGATTTCGCCCAGCCGATCGTCTTTCTCACCGACGATGCGGGACCGCCTCTTGCCGGTCTGCGCGCGCCGGTCCGGTGCCTCAGCGCCGATAGCGACGAGGAGCGAGATGCGGCGTCGACCGCCGTCGCCGACCTTCCAGCCGATGCGCCGGCGCTCATCCTATTCACTTCGGGCACTACCGGTCATCCCAAGGGCGTCGAACTCAGCTTTGCTGCGCTCGGCGCACGCGTCTCGCTCAACCTTCAAGCCATCGGCGCGCCGGCGCTCGCGCGTTCGCTCTGTCCGCTGGCGACGCATTTCGGCCATGGGTTGATCGGGAACTGCCTGACCCCGCTTTACGCGGGCGGCACGCTGTTCCTTCTCGCTTCGCCGTCGCTCGCGGCGATCGGCCGCCTCGGCGCAACCATCGACGAGCACGCCATCACCTTCCTCAGCTCGGTGCCATCGCTGTGGAAGATTGCCGCCAAGGCGAGTCCACCGCCCGCCGGCGGATCGCTGCGCCGCGTCCACATCGGCTCGGCGCCGCTTTCCGCCATCGTATGGCGCAACGTCGCGCGGTGGGCCGGCGAAGCCGAGGTGGTCAACATGTACGGCATCACCGAAACCGCAAACTGGATCGCCGGCGCCTCGTCGCGCGAGATTGAACCGGCCGACGGGCTGGTTGGGCGCATGTGGGGAGGCAGCGCGCGGACGATGGCCGCTTCAGAAGAAGAGTCGGGCGAAGGCGAACTATCCGTGCGCACGCCCTCGCTGATGTCGGGATACTTCCAGCGACCCGATCTTACGCAGACGGTCATCCGCCAAGGCTGGTTCCATACCGGCGACATCGGCCGCATCGATGCACAGGGCATGATCCACCTCACCGGACGCGCGAAACTCGAAATCAATCGCGCGGGAACGAAAGTCCATCCGGAGGAAGTCGAGCTCGTACTCGAGAGCCTGGAATCGGTCGGCGAAGCCTGCGTCTTCGGGGTGCCCGATGAGGTGAGCGGCGAGATCGTCGCCGCGGCGGTGCGGCTGCTTCCCGGCGCGCGCGAAGACGGCGCCGGCCTGCGGGCCCGACTGTCGGCGCGAATGCGCCGCGAATGCATTCCCGAGCGCTGGTTCTTCGTCGACGAGATCCCGCGCAACGATCGCGGCAAGGTGGACCGCCGGGCGATGCTCGCCCGTTTCTCGCCCCCGAGGCGAGGAGGCGCAGGCGACAGCGACATGGATGCGAAGGACGCGACGTCAGTGTAGGGCGGCGCCTTGCCTCGCGATTTCGACGCAAGCGTCGGCGATACGCGCGACGTTGTCCGGCTGCTCGCGCGCCGCAAGTTCGAGCGCGAACGCGCGTGCACGCTGGGCGAGGCTCTTGTCGTCGATCATGCGCGCGACCGCCTCGGTCACCTGGGCTTCGGTGAAATTTCCGCCGAGCACAAGCGCCACGCCAAGTTCTTGCAGCGCCGCCGCGGTGAGCTGTTGCTCGAGATGGCGCGGCATGATGATCTGCGGCCGCCCGAGCGCCAGCGCCGTTTCGGTCGTGCCGATGCCGCCGTGGTGGACGATGATCGGCGTCTCGCGCAATGCGTCGGCGAGCGGCACCGGCGTCTCGTGCACGACATGGCCGCGTTCGCCGAGGTAGCGCTTCAGTCCGCGCGGCGCGCGGCGAATATAGAACCGCCCCGGTCCAGGCGCAGACGCCAGGCCGGCCACCGCGGTGCGGATGAAACGCGCATCGACACCGAGATACGCGAAGAAGCCGCGCCCCGCGGTCGGCGGGGCTTGCGGCGGCAGGGGCTGGAATGCGCCCATGGCGGGTTGCGATCGGTAGACGCGGTACGGATCGATTTCGGGCAGGGTGCAAACGAACCGACCGCGGGCGGCGAAAAGCTCCGGCAACGCTTCTAGCGGTTTCCGCCGGCGTCGCTTTTGCACCACGCGAATTGCCTCCAGAATACGCGCCTCGCCCGCGACGGGCGTCGACGTCGGCCGGAGGATGGGGAACCTCGGTAGATCGTCTGGCGGCGCGGTGAATCCGTCGCCGACGATGACCAGCGGATGCTTCCCGTGCGCCGCGAGGCATAAGGTCGGGCTGTAATCCGCGACGATGGCGGCCGGCCGCACGGCGTCGATCAGGCGATCCCACGCCTGAACCATCGGCATCAGGTCGGCGGGGTCCAAGAACCCGTTCATGGCGATGATGTCGGCGATGGAGGCGGCGTGAAACGACCGTCGAGAGCCGGATCTCTCCTCCCAGCGAGGCGCCTGCAAGACCGGAAAATTCTCCGACCGATAGGCGGGCCACGGCTCGACCAGATTGCGCAGCGCCAGGAAGGGGCGGTGACCGCGCGCCTGCACGGCGCGCGCGATCGCCATGAGACGCGTGACGTGCCCTAGTCCTGCGCCAAGTTCCCAACCGAGAAGAATTCGTGCCATTTGCGCCGCCGAAACCGAGAACCGCACTGCATCCCGCGCCGTGCACGCCCCCGGCCTCATTGTGCCATATCGGGACTAGCGCACTGTAACCTCATCCCTCCGCGAGATCTCATAATTGCCGGCATCGTTGCGACGAACGGCTGTCACGCTGCCGCGGTAAACGCCGGCCGGCCAGCGCTGCGCACTGCGTCGTTTGCCAACGTAAGCGAAGTACCGCGCCGCATCACGCTCGACGGAGATCCGCCGCTCCGCAAGCATCGCGCCGTCCGGGGCGGATAGCGTGAGCTGCAATACGTCGCCCGCTTTAAGCCCAAAGGCTTCGAACCAATAGACGAGCGCGGGCGCAATCGCAGGCATCTCCGTCTCGCGGTGTTCGCCTCGACGCACCGCGTCGACTTTCGGCGCGGAAGGCGCAAAACCGGCGTTATAGAGCGGGATCGTCTGGTAGGGCAGCGCGGCAAGAACATCGGGGCGCCACAGCGGGCGCGGGCCCGGCTGACAGTCCGCGCCGCGCTCCGGTCCAACAAACGGATCGACGCGTTGATCGCGGCGCCGAACGTTGAACTCGACATGAGGAAAATCGGCGAGCCCGGACATGCCGACCAATCCGAGCGGCGTGCCGGCGCCGACGGATTGCCCAAGTCGCACAGCGACGCTTGCCCGGCGCAAATGGCAGTACTGCGTAGTCCATCCGGAACCATGATCGAGGAGGATGCCGTTGCCACACTCGCGTCCGCGCAGTTCCTCGCGCGTCGATTGGTCCGCGGCTACATCATCCATGCCATCGCGAACCGCGCGCACGACGCCGTCGGCTGCCGCCACGACCGTCACGCCTTCCGCCATACGCGCAAGATCGCGCACGGCGAAGTCGGTTCCGCCATGCCCGTCGGAAGCGCGCTCGCCGCACAAGTAATCGCGCACGCCGCCGCTCGGGTCGTGATCGACGTATTTGGCGATCCAACAGTCCGCGCCCGGCCGGCATTCGAGCGGCAGCGAAAAGGCCGGCAGCCGATCGTTTGCCCACGCCTCGCTTGTCGCAACAAGAAGCAACAGCAGAATCGCCGGGCGAATGGCACGATGCACGCGCCAAACGGA
>DATFES010000374.1:0-7977 GCA_035250945.1 Alphaproteobacteria bacterium
CCCACCCCGGCGTCCGCCGCCTCCAGGATCGCGTCCGCCGCGAACGCCGGCGGCACGTAGATCGCGCTCGCCTCCGCCCCCGTCGCCGCCACCGCCTCCGCCACCGTGTCGTACACCGGCAAATCCAGGTGCTTCGTGCCCGCCTTTCCCGGCGTCACGCCCCCCACCATCTTCGTCCCATAGGCGATCGCCTGCTCCGAGTGGAACGTCCCCTGCGCCCCGGTGAACCCCTGGCAAATCACCTTCGTATCCCTGTCCACCAATACCGCCATGGCGTTCACTCCGCCCCGAGGCTCGGGGCTCGCGATCAGAGCAGCCCGGCGGCCCGCGCCCAGCGATATTTGGCGCCGAGCACGGCGACGGGTCTCTCGGTCGTATATGGATAGGCGACCACGCCGCGGTCGTAGAGATATTCGCACGCCCGTTCGACTTCGACGTCGCCGACCAGCGAGGCCACCACCGGCTTGTGGATGCCCTTGGCGCGCCCCTCTTCGACCACCCGCGCGCATAATTCGGCGAACACCATCGGCGGGGTGATGATGGTGTGCCAATAACCGAGGATGAGGGCGTGGACGCGCTCGTCCGCGAGCCCGTAGCGGATCGTGTTCTCGTAGGTCGTCGGCGGCTCGCCGCCGGTAATATCGACCGGGTTGCCCGAGGCGCCGAAGGGCGGGATGAACTTCTTGAAGCCCTCGTCGAGGTCCTTCGGGAACTTCATCAACGTCAGCCCGTTGTCGACGCAGGCGTCCGAAAGCAGCACGCCCGAGCCGCCGGCCCCGGTGACGATCACCACGTTTTCGCCCTTGGGCGTCGGCAGAACCGGAATGCCGCGCGCGAATTCCAGCATATCGTTGAGCGACATGGCGCGGATGACGCCGGCTTGGCGGAAGACGTCGTTGTAGATCTTGTCGTTTCCGGCGAGCGCGCCGGTGTGCGAACTCGCCGCCTTGGCGCCGGCCGAGGTGCGGCCGGCCTTGAGTACGATCACCGGCTTCTGCTTCGAAACGCGCGCCGCCACCTCGGCGAACGCGCGGCCATCCTTGAGGTCCTCCATGTGCATGGCTATGACCTGGGTGTTGTCGTCCTGCTCGTAGAAGGTCAGCAGATCGTCCTCGTCGATGTCGCATTTGTTGCCGAGGCCGACGATCGCCGACACGCCCATCTTGGTCGAGCGCGAGAAGCCGATGATCGACATGCCGACGCCGCCCGATTGCGAGGACAGCGCCGTCTTGCCCTTGACGTCGTAGGCGGTGCAGAACGTCGCGCACAAATTCTTGTGCGTGTAATAGAATCCATAGATGTTCGGGCCCATCAGGCGGACGTTGTGCTTGCGGCCGATCTCGACGATTTTCGCCTGCAACTCGTGGTTTCCGGTCTCGGCGAAGCCCGAGGGGATGAGAATGGCGCCGGGGATTTTTTTCGCGCCGCACTCGACGAGCGCGTCGGGGACGAACTTCGCGGGGATGGCGAAGACCGCGATGTCGACCGGCCCGGGTATGTCGCGCACGGTCTTGTACGCCTTGCGGCCCATGATCTCGGGCGCCGCGGGATGGACCGGATAGATCTGCCCGCGATAGCCGCCGTTGATCAAATTCTTCATCACCGAGTTGCCGATCTTGCCGGTCTCGTTCGAGGCGCCGATGACCGCGACCGCGTCGGGCTTCAAGATGCGGTTCATCTGCGACACGATCTGTTCGTGCGGCGGGCGATGGCGCGCCGGAGCTTGGTTGAAGTCGCAGACGATGCGCACGTCGACCGCGGTCGCGCCGTTCTTGCGCGCGAACACCGGATTGAGGTCGAGCTCGACGATGTCGGGAAAGTCGCTGACCAGCTTCGACACCGCGACGATGATCTCGGCGAGCGCCTTGCGATCGACCGGATCGCCACCGCGCACGCCCTTCAGAACGTCCTTCGCCTGGATGCTATTGAGCATGTCGAGGGCATCGGCGCGGCTGGTCGGCGCCAAACGGAAGGTGATGTCTTTCAACACCTCGACCAGGATACCGCCAAGCCCGAAGGCGACCAGCTTGCCGAACGACGGATCACTGACCGCGCCGACGATCACCTCGGTGCCCTTGGCGGCCATTTCCTGCACTTGGACGCCGGCGATCTTGGCGCTTCTCTTGTACTTCCGGGCGTTGGCGACGATCGTGTTGTAGGCTTTGCCTGCCTCGGCGGGATTCTTGACGCCGACGACGACGCCGCCGGCGTCGGTCTTGTGAAGGATGTCCGGCGAGACGATCTTCATCACAACCGGAAACTTGAGTTTGCGGGCGAGCGATGCCGCCTCCTTGGCGCTCGTCGCCAGCGCTTCCTTGGGCGTCGGAATCCCATACGTCTCGCAGACGATCCGCCCCTCGGGCGCCGTCAACGCCTTACGCCCCTCGGCCTTGACCTTGGCGAGAATTTCGCGAACCGCCGCTTTCTTGACTGCCATCTACCCCTCCCAACCCCTGAATGATTTTTGTCGCGACCGAAGCGGCCGCTCAGACGACGCCTTCGTCCTTGAGCCTCTCGATCGCGCTTCGGTCGAGACCCATGAACTGGCGAAGCACCTCGGCCGTGTGCTCGCCGAGCAGCGGCGAGGTTTTGACCGTGACCGGCGAATCGGACAGCCGCAGCGGGCAGCCGACGGTCTTGAACGAGCCGCGCGTGGGGTGCGGCACCTCGACCATCATGCCGCGATCGTAGAGCGACTTGTCCTCGAGCAGGTCCTTCATCGACAAGATCGGTCCGCACGGAACGTCGATCTCGTTCAACATGCGCATGACCTCGAACTTGCCGTGCCGCTGGGTCCAGCTCTCGACGATCGCCCACACATCGTCGAGGCGCGGCAGGCGCGCCTCGGGCGTGGCGAACTTGGGATCGGCGACCAGTTCGGGCCTGCCGATGAGCTTCATCAGCGGCTCCCAGACATGCGGCTGGATGATGACGTAACAGTAATCGTTGGCCCCGCCGCCCTTGCACTTAAGCGCGTTGCCAGGCTGGCCGCCGCCCGAGGCGTTGCCCGAGCGCGGCACCTCGTCGCCGAATTCCTTGTTGGGATACTCGCGCAAGGGGCCGTGCGCCAGGCGCTGCTGATCGCGCATCTTGACGCGGCAGAGATTGAGCACGCAGTCCTGCATGGCGACCTCGACGCGCTGACCGCGACCGGTTTGCTGGCGCTGGATGAGCGCCGCGAGGATCGCCGCCACGCAGTGCATGCCGGTTCCGGAATCGCCGATCTGCGCTCCGGTGACCGTCGGCGGACCATCCCACCAGCCGGTGGTCGACGACCCGCCGCCCATGCACTGGGCGACGTTCTCATAGGCCTTGCAGTCCTCGAATGGCCCGGGCCCGAAGCCCTTGATCGACGCGTATACGATCCGCGGATTGATCTTGCGTATCGTCGCCCAAGGGAATCCCTGGCGATCGAGCACGCCGGGTCCGAAATTCTCGATCAGGACGTCCGATGCGCGCATCAGCGCGCGCAGGATCTCTTTGCCCTTCTCGGCCTTGAGATTGATCGTGATGCTGCGCTTGTTGCAATTCAACATCGTGTAATAAAGGCTGTCGACGTTCGGCAGATCACGCAGTTGGCCGCGCGTGATGTCGCCGCGTCCTGGCATCTCGACCTTGATTACGTCGGCGCCGAGCCACGCCATGACCTGGGTCGCCGAGGGTCCCGCCTGGACGTGGCTCATGTCGAGGATGCGAATACCCGACAGCGCCTTGTTGCCCTTGGGCGGCGGCGCGACCGGCGCCGCGATCTGCGGCGCCGGCTTGCGCTTCGCGGCGCTCCTCAAGGGCGTCTTCTTGTCGTGGCTCCGTACTTTCGCCTTCTTTTTTGCTGCCATTGCCTTCCCCTTACGATCGTCGCGCCGCTTTCACGCCGCGCATGGTCGTCGTTCGCGGGGAGCGGATGTCGATCGCCCGCTCCCCGCGGCTCCTCCCCGCAAATCGCCTACTTGTACATTGTCTGGTTGGCGGTGCCGGGCGCGACGGCCTCCGGATCGATCCAGACATTGATCAGCGTCGCCTTGCCTGAATCGCGGGCGCGACGCAGCGCCGGACCAATCTGACCCGGTTCACGCACCTCCTCTCCATAGCCGCCGAGCATTTGGGCGAATTTGCTGAACTCGATATCGCCCAGGACATTGCCGATATCGCCGCGCTCGCGGCCGTACTTGGCGATCTGCCCGAAGCGGATCTGGTTGTGGCACGAGTTGTTGCCGACAATGCCGATGAACGGCAGGTTGAAGCGAACCGCCGTCGCCATGTCCCAGCCGGTGAGACCGAACGTGCCGTCGCCGAACAGCACGACGACCTCCTTCTTGGGATGGACGTGCTTCGCCGCCATGGCGAAGGGCACGCCGATGCCGAGCGTGCCGAGCGGCCCCGGATCCATCCAATGCCCCGGCGCCTTCGGCTTGATGACGTGGCTGGCGTTGGTCACCACGTCGCCGCCGTCGCCGATGAAGATCGAGTCCTCGGTGAGGAAGTCCTGGATCTCCTTGGCGAGGCGCAAGGGATGGATCGGCGTCGCATTCGAGGCGATCTTCGGCGCCCACTCCTCGTCGGCCTTCTTCTCGGCCGCGCGCAGCTCGTCGAGCCACGCTTGCCGCTCCTTGGCGCCATTCGAGGCGCGGCCCGAGGCCGCCTGCTCGACCGCGGCGAAGATCACGCCGCAATCGCCGACCAGGCCCAAGGTCACGTCGCGATTCTTGGCCACCGTGCGGTAGTCGAGATCGATCTGCACCACCTGCGCCTTGCTCGACAGCCGCCGGCCGTAACCCATGCGGAAATCGAAGGGCGTGCCGACGATGATGATGAGGTCGGCGTTGGCGAAGGCGTAGGACCGCGTGCGGTGGAAGAAGTGCGGATCGCCAGGAGGCAGCGTGCCGCGCGCGGCGCCGTTCATGTAGGCCGGGATGTTGAGCGATTTGACCAGCTTGATCGCCTCGTCGGTCGCCCGGCAGGTGTGGACCTGGGTCCCGAGCAAGATCGCCGGCTTGCGCGATTTCGCCACCATCTCGGCGAGTTTCTCGACGTCGTGCGGAGCGCCGAGCGACTTGGTCGAGGCGCGGTAGTGGCCGAATTTCGGCAGCCTCGCCTTGGCCGGATCGACCTTGGCGTCGAGGATGTCGCGGCCGATCTCGAGATAGACCGGTCCCGGCGCGCCGGCGAAGGCCTCGCGGAAGGCCATCGAGATCATGTCGGGAATGCGCTCGGTGGTTAGCACCGAGGAGGCGAACTTAGTGATGGGCTTCAGGATGTCGACATGCGGCAGGTCCTGCAGCGAGCCCATGCGGTGCTGATCGAGCGCGCCCTGGCCGCCGATCAGCAGCATCGGGCTTTCGGCGCGAAACGCATTGGCGACGCCGGTGATGGCGTCGGTCGTGCCGGGTCCGGCGGTGACGACGGCGCAACCCGGTTTGCCGGTGACGCGCGCATAGCCGTCGGCGGCGTGTGCCGCCACCTGCTCATGGCGCACGTCGATGATCTTGATGCCCTCGTCGACGCAGCCCTGATAGATGTCGATGATGTGACCGCCGCACAGCGTCCAGATCACGTCGATACCCTCGGCCTTGAGCGCCTTGGCGACGAGGTGGCCGCCCGAGATCTTCTCGGCCGCGGTATCGGGGCCGAGCTTGTCTTCCAGTTTCTTGGCTGGTGTAGCCATGGTGTCCTCCTCCGCTACTCCAAGATTTGATGTCCGTCCGTTTTCCTGACGTCGGGCGTGAGACGTGCTCCGCCCCGGTGTTCTCGTTGCCTTAGTCGAGATACGTGGCGTGCCGCGCCACATGGTCGGCGAGGTCGAGCGCGTGCTGGCGCACCAAGTCCTCGGCTCGCTTGGTGTCGCGCCGCTCGAGCGCCTCGATGATCGCCATGTGGTCCTGCATCGAGCGGATGGCGCGCTGATTTTCGCCGATCGTCCGTCCGCGGATCATCCGCATGTGGGTGAACAGATTCTCGGCGATCTTTATCAGCACGTCGCAGCCGCTCATCATGATGATCGTCTGATGGAAGTTGATGTTCGCCTCGGAGTACTCGTTGAGCCGCGCCTGCACTTTTTTGCCTTCGAAGGTCGCGAACATCCGCCGGAGCCGGGCGATGTCGGCGTCCGAAGCGCGCGCGGTGATCAGCCGGGCCGCCATGCTTTCGAGCGCCGCCCAGACGGTGATCATCTCGATCACTTCATACCTCTTCTTGCGAACGACGAAGATTCCGCGTCGCGGGATGGTGCGCACGAACCCCTCTTGCTCGAGGAGCTGCATCGCCTCGCGAATCGGCGTGCGGCTGACGCCGAAATCCTTGGCGAGCTGGCGTTCGTCGAGCCGCAGCTCGCCCGGCGCGTCGTAGATCTTCATCGTCACGATCGCCTGTTTCAGCGCGTCGTAGGCCTTGTTCTTGAAGCTGAAACTGGTGTCGATCGGCTCAACCGCGAGGCGCTGGGTCGAATGCCGGCCGAGCTCGTCGTTGCGGCGGCGAGCGCTCGGGGCTCGGGCAATTGTTCGGATCGGTGCGGTCATTGGTAAAATATGATATACCACATATCTTAAGCCCTGCAACTGACGCGGGTTATTCCGCCGGCGCGCTCCGGGCGACGCGACGGCGCGCCCACGCCCACTGGATGAGCGGCAGGATCAGCATGAAAATGGCCAGCGAGGTAATCGACCCGACCAGCCAGTTCGAATAGAAGATCGACACGTCGCCCTGCGAGATGAGCATCGACTGCCGGAACGAGCTCTCGGCCATGTCGCCAAGCACCAGGGCCAGAACGAGCGGCGCTAGCGGATAGTCGAGCTTCTTGAACACGTATCCGACGACCCCGAAGATCGCCATGACCAAGATATCAAGCGATGCGTTGTTGACCGTGTAGGCGCCGATCGCGCAGATCACCAGGATGATCGGCGCGATGATGCTGAACGGAACGCGCAGGATCGACGCGAACAACGGCACTGTCGTCAACACGACGATCAATCCGGCGAGGTTGCCGATATACATCGAGGCGATCAGGCCCCAGACGAATTCCGGCTGCTCGACGAACAGCAGCGGCCCCGGCTGAAGCCCCCAGATCAGCAGGCCGCCGAGCAGCACCGCCGCGGTCGGCGATCCCGGGATGCCCAACGTGATCATCGGCAAGAGCGCGCTGGTGCCGGCGGCGTTGTTGGCCACCTCGGGCGCCAGCACGCCCTCAAGTTGGCCTTTGCCAAAATTGTGCCCGTTTTTTGACAGGCGGCGGGCGATCCCGTAGCTCATGAACGAGGCCGGAGTCGCTCCGGCCGGCGTGATCCCCATCCAGCAGCCGATTATCGCGGCGCGGACAGCGATCGCCCAATGCTGGGGCAGCTGCTTCCAGGTTTGCCACACGATGCGCGGGCTGATCTTGGCTTGCCGGCCCTTGAACGAAAGACCCTCTTCCATGGTGATCAAGATTTCGCCGATGCCGAACAGGCCGATCACCGCGACTAGGAAACTGAAGCCGCGCAGCAACTCGGTCGAACCGAAGGTCAAGCGGACCTGACCGGTCACCGTATCGATGCCGACCGTGGCGAGCGCGAATCCTAACATCATTGCGGCGATGGTCTTGAACGGCGAGCCTCGGCCCATCCCGATGAAACTGGCGAAAGCGAGAAACTGAACGGCGAAGAACTCCGGCGGCCCGAACTGCAGGGCGAACCTGGCGACAAGCGGGGCGATGAAGGTGATCATCAGCACCGCGCACAACGCGCCAAAGAACGATGAGGTGAAGGCCACCGTCAGCGCCTCGGCGGCACGGCCCTGCTGGGCCATCGGATAGCCGTCGAACGTCGTGGCTACCGACCACGGCTCGCCAGGGATGTTGAATAGGATCGAGGTAATCGCGCCGCCGAAGAGCGCGCCCCAGTAAATGCACGATAACATAATGATCGCCGATGTCGGCGACATCGAGAACGTCAATGGCAGCAAGATCGCCACGCCGTTCGCCCCGCCGAGACCGGGCAACACGCCGAT
>DATFES010000386.1:0-4852 GCA_035250945.1 Alphaproteobacteria bacterium
CATGTTCGTGGAGCGCGAGACGCCGCCGTCGGGCGGCGCCCTGGGTCCAGGCGATCTGCGCCTTCGCGACGCGCTCGCCGCGGGACCGCCGGCGGTGCTGGCGCTCGCCGCGACGTTCGACGCCAAGGGGTCCGATGCCGCGGCGCGCGAACGGCTGGACGACGCCGAGTTCCGCGTCATTCGGCGAATGCCAGGCGTCGCCGCCGATTTTCTGGCCGGGGACGGCGCGCTTCTGCCGATCGGTCCGCTCGCCGACGTGGCGACGCTCGCGCACGTCAATGTTCCGGTCGACGCCGACGGCACGTTGCGCCACCTTTACTTGGCGATCGACATTGCCGGAGCGTTGATTCCCGCTTTTTCCCTCGAGGTGATGCGTCTACGCGAAGGACTCGCGCGCGGCGAAGCGGCGTTGTCGCCGGGAAGCGGCGTGCGGCTTGGCGCGCGCTACATCGAAACCGACGCCCGCATGCGGATGGCGCTGAATTATTATGGTCCGGCGGGATCCATCGCCACGCATTCGCTGATCGACGTCGTCGAGGATCGCGTTCCGGCAAGCGAATTTGCCGGCCGGGCCGTCGTCGTAGGCGCGACAGCGGTCGGCGTCGGCGATACCTTCGCCACGCCGTTCAGCGAGGCGTTGCCCGGCGTCGAGGCGCTGGCCACTGGCGTCGCCAATATTGGGAATGGGTCGCCGCTGCTGCGCGATTGGCGGGTTGGCGTCACCGACCTTGGAGCGATCATGGCGCTGGGGATCGCCGGCTTCGCGGCCGCCTCGCTTCCCGCGAGCGGCGTTGCGACGATCGCCGTGCTGGCGATGCTGATGGGTTGGGGCGCGCTTGCGTTTTGGGCGTTCGCGCACGCCGGCTGGTGGCTCAGCATCGTCTTTCCCTCGGCATCGATCGCGCTCAACGGGTTCGCCGGCGTGGTCGCGCGCGTTGCCGCGGAACGCCGCCTGCGCCGGCGGGTCGAACTCGAACGCGCCAACCTTGCGCGTTATTTCTCGCCGATCCTCGCCGATGCGATGGCCGCGAGCGAGCGGCCGAGCTTCGAAGGGAGCGAGCAGATGGCGGCGATCATGTTCGTCGACATCGCCGGCTTCACACGGCGGAGCCAGGCGCTCGGGCCGGCGGCGACGGCCGAATTCCTGCGCCAATTTCACGCCCGGATCGAAGCAGCGGTTCTCGCGCATGGCGGCGTGCTGGAGCAGTTCACCGGCGACGGCGCAATGGTCATCTTCGGCATCCCCGCCGCCCGGGCCGACGATCCGGCGGCGGCGCTCGCATGCGCCTTGCGGCTCGAGCGCGAGATCGCCGAGTGGAGCGGCGAGCTCGCAGCAAGCGGCCTGCCGGAGCTCGACATCGGCATCGGCATCCATTACGGCCAGGTGGTGATCGCGCGACTGGGCGGCGCGGCACAAAAGCAGCTCACGGCGGCGGGCGATACGGTCAATCTGGCCAGTCGGCTCGAGGCGTTGACCCGAGCCCATGACGCAACCATCGCCGTTTCCGACGCCGCCGCGACGGCCATACGCGCTGCGGGGAAGGCCGAATTGCTCGATGGCTTCAAAGCGCTACCGCCGCTTGCGGTGCGGGGTCGCGAAGGCGAAATGATCGTCTGGATACGCGCGCGAGCGGACCGGCCGAAGGAACGCCCGGGATGTTGAGGTCCCGGGCGACTCCCCGACCCGGCGAGTTCAGGCGGCGGCGCTCGATCTGAGCCGCGACAAAGCCTCGGCGGCGGCGCTTCGATAGCGCTTGGCTTGGCGATCGTTCGGCCGCACGAAATCGCGCTCATGCGCGAGCCCCTGCAGCAACTCGAACCGGCGTCCGCGCGACGCCGCCTCGAGCAGCGTGAGGTCAAGAAGATCGCGCTGCGCATGGCTGCCGCCGAACCGGCCGGCGATCGACCGGATCGGCCGCAGCAAATCGACCGCGGCGCCATAGTCGCCGCGCCCGAACGCGTAAATGGCGCGGGAAACCGGCAGGCCTACCTCGCCGGTCATCGCCTGATTGCTGCCATCGCGTTCGAGGCTGCGGACCATCGTCGCGAGCTGCCGATCGGCGAGGTCCCAGCGGCCCGTGCCGACGAACGCCATCATCGCATGGACGTCGTTGAAGGCATACCAGCCGTCGTCGACCATCGCTGCCCAGCTCTCCGCCAGCTCGCTCCAGCGATCGCCGACGTCGACGCCGCGTAGCTTGAGCCGCCACAACATCGCCGAGGCGTCGATCATTTCGAGCGCGATCTTGGAGCGGCCGCCGCGCACCGGTCCATCGTAGATCTCGAGCGTCCGCGGCGTCTGATCGAGATCGAGATGGTAGAGAGCGAGATGCCACCAGTTATGGACGGCAAAGAAACTGTCCTTGGCCCAGGGCTGGCCATGCCCGCCGAGCCAGGCGATTCCCTCCTCGCGGCGTCCCTGCATCTCCATGACATGGGCGACCGCGTGCCAGGCCCAGCCATCGCGCATGTTGAGCGACACCGCCTCGCGGCCGGTGGCCTCGGCGCGAGCGTAATCGCCGCATTCCTCGAGCCCGAACGCCAGCATGCCGAGAAGCGCGTGATATCCGGCATCCGCGGGCGTCCAGGCGTGCATGACGCGGGCCACGCGGTCACGGAGATTGCGCGCGTCGCCGCGGAAGAAATCGAACTGATGTCCCAGCTGAAGCGCCAACGCGTCGCGCGGATACGCGACCAGCACGTCGTCGAGGCGGCCGACGGCGCGATCGAACTCGCCGGCGACGAAACATTCGATCGCCGCGATGTGCAGCCTTTCGCGCTCGTTGGCCTTGCAGCGCTTGGCTGCGGCGAGCGCGGCACGCGCGTCGGCGAGCGCCGCCGCCTCGGTGGCGGCAATGTTGAGATAGGCCTTGAAGCAGTGCGCCATGACGAAATCGGGCGCGGCGGTAATCGCCCGGTCGACGGCGGCGAAAGGGTTGCCGATATAGCACTGGAACTCGCTCAGAGCCTGCTCGAAACTCTCGAGCGCCGCTTGGTTGGCGCCGCTCACGGAAAGACCGCGAAGATCGCTGTGGGTCATTGGTGTATCCTTGTTTGGCTGATTTTCGGCGCCCGGCCGGCCACTGCCGCCCCGCGTCACGCGAGCATCTGTAGCAGCAATCGACCCGACAAACTGTGATTGCGTTCACAATCGATAAGCCGATGAATAGAGGGCGGATTCCCGGGTCGCGATCGGATCGAAAGGCGGCTTCACCGGCGATTAACGCTGCTTGCGCAAAGGTGCGCCGCCCCCGAATGGCTACGCGACGCGGCGGTTTGCGATGTCAATTCAGCGATGGAACCTCCGCCGGTTATGGCCGCTGCTGAGCGCGACATGGATCGCGATCTGGGCGTGGCCGACCCTAGATGCGTTGCAGGGCGCACTTGAAGCGCATCGCCATGTCCTGGTAGCGCGCCGCGAGGCGCAAATCGAGGCGGCGCATCGCTCGCGGGACCCGCTGGCGCGCGCCGATGATCGCGCGCTGCGCTCCTACCTGTCGGCTCAGTCGCCGACGACGTTTTCACTCGCCGTCGCTGAAAGGGGCTTTGCGCTGCGCAAGGCGCGGCTGATCGAGCGCGTGGCTTGGCTCGTCCTCGGATTGGTCGCGTTCGGCGCCGCCATGTCGACGCTTTACGGTCTCGCTCGCAGAAATCACCGCTCTGGCGGAGAAACCGGCGAGCGCGGTTGACTTCGTCGCGCCGGCCGCTGAAGGTGCGGCGTCGACGTTTCCCAGTGGACGCCATCCATGCGCCGCCAAGGCCGGATCACGCTCGCAATCGACGGCGCGGTCGCCCGTCTTGTCATCGACAATCCACAGAAGCGCAACGCCCTCGATCTGGCGATGATCGCCGAATTGAGCGCGGCGGTGCGGCGCGTCGCGCGCGACCGGCGAGTACGCGTGCTGGTGCTCTCCGGCGCCGGCGGAAAGGCGTTTTCGGCCGGGGCGGATCTCGATGTACTCACCGCGGGCAAAGACTTCGGCCGGCGCCTGCGCCGCATCGAACAGGCGCTCGACGGCGCGGCGCGCCGCTTGGCCCGGTTGCCGATCCCGACCGTCGCCGCGCTCTCCGGCTTTTGCATGGGTGGCGGGGTGCAGATCGCGCTGGCGTGCGATCTACGCCTCGCGGCTGGGGATCTCGCGATCGGCATTCCCGCGGTGCGCATGGGCCTGGTCTATCCACGGACCGCCTTGGGCAAGCTGGTGCGGCTGGTCGGCGCGTCGCGCGCCAAGTTCATGCTGCTGTCGGCGCGGACGTTCGACGCCAAAGGGGCGGCGGACATGGGCCTAGTCGATGCGGTTTTTCCGGCGCGACGCTTCAAGCCCATGGTCGACGATTTCGCCAAAGCCATCGTCGCGCATCCGCCCGGCGCGGTGCGCGCCTACAAACAGGTCGTCGACGCGCTCGCAACCGACAATGCGGCGGCGGCCGAACGCATCGCCCGCAGGGTCAACCGCGGCGCCGAGATGTACGCGGCGCTGGAGCGAGTGCGCTCGGGGCGCAAACGGCGCGTCCGCTAGCGGCAAGCGTTTACGCCGCCCGGACCCGCACGGTCATGGCGCCGATCCGCTCCATCGCGACCGACATCGTGTCGCCCGGCTTGACGGGGCCGACGCCGGCCGGCGTGCCGGTCATGATGATGTCGCCGGGCAGCAGAGTATAGAAGCTCGACGCGTATTCGATGAGCCGGCGCACGTCGTAATCGAGATGTCGCGTGTTCGACTTCTGGCGCACCTCGCCGTTGACGCGGAGTTCGAAATCGAGGGCGTCGGGATCGGGAACTTCCTCGGCGGTGACGAGCCATGGGCCGAGCACCGCGTAGCTGTCGACCGATTTGCGGAAACTGGGCAAC
>DATFES010000399.1:0-3322 GCA_035250945.1 Alphaproteobacteria bacterium
CCCACCATGACGATGGGAATCGTCGGCGTCGCGGCCTTGGCGGCGAGCGACGCTTGCGTGACGCCGGCGACGATCACGTCGACATTGAGCTGGACGAGTTCCGCCGCAAGGGCGGGGAGTTGTTCGAACCGACCGTGCGCCCATCGGAATTCGATGCGGACGTTTTGCCCTTCGATGTAGCCGAGCTCCTTCATTCCCTGGCGAAAGCCCTCGGCGAACCAGCCGGTATTCGGCCCGGCCGGGCTGATCAATCCGATGAGCGGAGTTCGCGATGTCTGCGCGGCCGCTGGCGATGCCGACATGACAAGTATCAGCCAGGCCACAACGATCCCGGCCAGCATGGCACGCAGGCGCCTCATTCGATCACCTCGTCGGCGCTGGCGACGATCCAATCCGGGATCGTTACGGCCAATGCCCGTGCGGTTTTCAGATTGACCGCAAACTGATGCTTGGTTGGCTGTTCGACCGGCAGCGACGCGGGATCGGCGCCTTTGAGAATCCTGTCGACGTAGACGGCGGCGCGGCGGTAGTTCTCGGAGAAATCCGGGCCATAGCTCATCAACAGGCCGGCCTGCGTCAGGTCCTTGAACGCCGATATCGTCGGCAGTCGATGGAGCAAGGCAAGTTCGCCGACGCGCGTTCGATTGGCGAAGATCACGCCGCCGCTGGCGGCAAGGACGCCATCGCCGCCAGCCCTGGCGATATCGGCAAACGCGCGGTCGAAATCGCCAACCTCGCGTACCACGAAAGGACCGATGATTTGCACGCTCAACTGCGCCGCGGCGCGGTCCAGGATCGGCTTCCAGGTTTGGCGGAAGAGCTCCAAATCCAGGTCCCACAGGACGGCGACGCGCGCGATGCGGCCGATCGTCTGCTTCAGGAGATCGAGCTGTTTGCCGATCCGTTCGGGCGACACCGCGTAAGTCGTGCCGGTGACGTTTCCTCCCGGCCGGGCGTAGCTGGCGATCAAGCCTTCGGCGATCGGGTCGGCGCTGCCCGAGACCATCACGATCGGGATTTTTGATGTCGCCGCTTTTGCAGCGCGGGTCGGATCCGGGCCGGCGGTGACGATGACCTCGACCTTCAGGTCGACAAGTTCCGCGATGAGCTTCGGCAAGCGGCGAAGATCGCCGTTCGCATACCGTTCCTCGATCAGCAGGCTTCGCTCGTCACGGTACCCAAGCTCGCGCAAGCGCTGCGTGAATGCTCCAAGGAGCGGAGAACCGGGTTGAGGAGGGCCGGCAGAAATTAGCCCGATTTTGCGGCGGTCGGCCGCAAACGTCGAACGCCAACCCGCAGCGGCGACGGCCGCGCCGAGGGCTGCGATGAACGCACGCCGCCTCATTCGGTCTCCGCATCGGCGCGGGCAGGGAGCGCCAACGGCCTACCGACCGAAGCGCGGGCGGCCGGAGCGACGCAGCATGCGAAAACGGCGACGCGCCATTTCATGGATGCCCCCGAGCGACGCAGCGCAGGCCAGAAATGTCGGTTGTCGTTCGCGGCTCAGCCTGCGCCACGCGCCTCGCGTGAAGCGTAATACCAACGGGCCGTGCTGTCTGTGCGAATTCGCACTAGATCCGCTCGTGGCGCCCGTCATTGACCCCGAACTTTGTCCACCATCTCAAGCAGTTGCGCCACGTCGCAAACGACAAGGGCGTCATGGTGGCGCTCGATCAGCCCTTGGCGGGCTAGCTGGCCCAATTCGCGCGCCACAGCCTCGCGGTTGGTGCTCACCCGGCTTGCGATATCGGCGTGCCGGGGTATCGGCGCCAATATCGCCCGGTTTTGACTGACCCCCGCCTCGCGCGACATACGTACCAACTCGGCCTGGATGCGGTTCTGGACCCCGAGCGTGCTGTAGTCGACGACGCGCTCGGTCAAGTCGCGGATCAGCTTGGCCAATTGCTTGAGCAAGTTCTCCGTCATCGAGGCATGGGCGCGCAGCAGCCGCCAGAACTGCTCGCGCGTCGCCGACGCCAGTACGGTGGGCGCCAGCGCGACCACGCTCGCCGACCGCATCCGACCGTCGATCGCCGACAGCTCGCCGAAGCTGGCGCCATCGGCGAGATCGCGGAAGGCGATCTCGCGTCCATTCTGCGCGAAGAACGTCACCCGCACGCGTCCCGAAGCGACAAAATAAACGTCGCGGCTGGGGTCGTCCTGGCCGATGATCGCGGCACCCGTTTCGTAATCGCGCCATTGGCAGTCGGCCGCGAGCGCCTCGACCACCGCGGGCGAAAGTCCGCGAAAAAGCTCGACGCGCGAAAGTGCGGCTAGCTGCTCGGTCGCTCGCATCGGACCCACCGCCTAATTTTCTGGCGGCGCAATGAGCTGGCGCCGCGAGGCGCATGCTCGCACGTCGGGGAGGAGCGATCGACCATCAGCTACAAGGCGGCTCGGAGATGGTGCCCAGGGCCGGAATCGAACCAGCGACACGCGGATTTTCAGTCCGCTGCTCTACCAACTGAGCTACCTGGGCCCACGGGCGAACCGATAGATTCGGGCTCACGCGAACCGCGCCGCTTATAGAGAAAACGCCCCCACCTGTCCAGCCTCGGCGGCTTTTGGCCACTCACGCTCCACGACAAAAAAATACGTCCTGCCAATGACTTCCGCGACTCAACGTGTCTCGCTCTCGTCGTCGCTCTCGATCGGTCCCCCGGTTTCCGGGGTCTCGTTGGTTTCGATGCGATAGTTCCCAGACAACCATCGCGCCAGATCCTCTTCGGCGCATCTCCTGGAGCAAAAGGGCGCCCGAGCCGCGTCGCTCGGCCGACCGCAGATCGGACAGTTCCGCCGCCTCCGCCTACCGGCCCGATCAAGACTGATCACGCCATCGCTCACCCAAGCGTACTCCTGACGATCGACCTTAACGCGGTCCCTGTCGCGAGCGTGGACGGATCATCTCCACCACTCCCGCGCCTGTAAATCCCAGAACTCGCGGCGCACGGCGATCGCGCGCCGAGGCCGCCGCCAATGCATCGAGCACGCGCAACTGCTCGCCTCGCCGTCTCATGCGAATGAAGTCGATGGCGATCAACCCGCACAGGTCACGCAGCCGCACCTGCAGGGCAAGCACCGCCGCCGCCTCGACATTCACCGAAACCGCCCCGCCCGCCGCCGTCGACGCCGCGCCGGCATCGACATCGATCGCCACCAGCGCCGCCGTCGGCTCGACGATGATACGTCCGCCCGATGGAAGGGCGACGAACTTGTCTTCGGCGGCGGCGAGCATGCCGGCCACGTCGTGGCGATCGAACAGCGCCTCGCCTTCTTGAGCCGGCTCGATCCGCTGGGCGAGTTCGGGATATCGTTCCTCGGC
>DATFES010000421.1:0-3238 GCA_035250945.1 Alphaproteobacteria bacterium
CGCAAAACGATCGACGTCATTAAGCGCCAGATGCCCGAGCTGCCCGACGCAAAGAAGGAACGCTTCATCCGCGAATACAAGCTCACGGGCGTCGATGCGAGCGTGTTGGTCGCCGAACGGGAATCGGCGGAGTTTTTTGAATCGGTTGCCCGTGGGTGTAAGGACGCTAAGCAAGCCGCGAATTGGGTGATCGGCGAGTTGTTCGGCGCATTGAATCGCGAGAACCGGACCATCGCCGACAGTCCGGTAACGGCTGCGGCGCTCGCCGGGCTGCTCGATCTCATCGACGACGGTACGATTTCGGGCCGCATCGCCAAGGACGTTTTCGCGCTGATGGTCGAGACGGGCAGGGACGCCGCGTCGATCGTCGAGGAGAAGGGTCTGCGGCAGGTGACCGACGCGGCGGCGATCGAGATCGCGATCGACAGGGTTATCGCCGACAACGCGGCGAAAGTGGACGATTTTCGCGGCGGCAAGCAGGCGCTATTCGGCTGGTTCGTCGGCCAGGTCATGAAGGCGACCGGGGGCAAGGCGAATCCCGCGGCGGTCAACGAGATTCTGAAGAAAAAACTCGCCGAATAGGCGGGGTGCGTGGTCGCCGGCGCGCCGCGCCGGCAGAGGAGTCGACGATGGCACGGAAGAAGGCGATCCGAAAGACGTCGCGCCGCAGGGCGTCCAAGACGCTGAAGGCGTCGGCGAGGATCAAGCGCGCAGCGAATAAATCGGCGGCGCGCGCCGCTAAAGGCGCACCGCGGAGACGCGTGATCCGGGCACGCAAACCGGCAAGCAGGCCGGGCGATCGTCTCGTGCTGTATGGGCTGCATTTCTCGCTGCCGTCGTGCAAGGTCGGACTTATGCTGTCGCTATGCGGCGCCAAGTTCGATTACAAGCACGTCGATCTCATGGCGGGCGAGAACAAGCGGCCGGAATTTCTCGCCAAGAACCGTTTCGGGCAGGTGCCCGTATTGCAGGACGGCGCGACATTCCTCTGTCAGTCGAACGTGATCCTGCAATACCTCGCCGATAAATACGGCAGGTTCGGCGGCCGGACGCCGGGCGAAAGACTGCGCGTCGCCGAATGGCTGGCCTGGGACCTCGATCGCATGGCGAGCGGTCTTGGGTTTGCCCGCGCCGCGACACGGTTCTGGCGGCAGGAGCCGCCGGTGATGGATTTCTTCCGCGCCCGCGGCGAACAGGCGCTGGCGACGCTCGATCGCCAGCTCGGCGCCAGCAAGGCATCGCCGGCCCGCTGCCGACCATCGCCGATGTCGCGGTCTTTCCGTGGGTGGCGACCGCCGATGAGGGCGGGTTCGACATCGCGCGCTATCCCAATGTTCGCGATTGGGCGGAGCGGATGCTGAAATTGCCCGGCGCCGCGCATCCCTACGCCATCATGCCCAAGGAAGATCGCGTCGCGGCGTGACGCGCCACGCTTTTCTCGACACCATCTTGCAGCAGGTCAACGAATGATCGATCTGTATACCTGGACGACGCCGAACGGCCGCAAGGTCTCGATCATGCTCGAGGAGCTGGGGCTGCCCTACACGGCGCACAAGATCGACATCGGCAAGGGCGACCAATACACGCCGCACTTCATCGCCATCAATCCGAACAGCAAGATTCCGGCGATCGTCGATCCCGACGGGCCGGGAGGCGCGCCGCTGACGCTGTTCGAGTCGGGAGCGATACTGTTTTACCTCGCCGAGAAGACGGGGAAATTCTTTCCCGCCGATGCGCCGCGTCGCTACGTCGTCATGCAATGGTTGATGTTCCAGATGGGCGGGGTGGGACCGATGTTCGGCCAGGCGCACCATTTCATGCGCAACGCCAAGCAGCAGGTTCCCTATGGCATCGAGCGTTACGGCAAGGAGGCGGCGCGGCTTTACGGGGTGATGGATCGCCGTCTATCGGAGGCCCGCTATCTGGCCGGGGATGAATACACGATCGCCGATATCGCCACATATCCGTGGGTGGCGCGCCATGAGTGGCATCGGGTGAACCTCGCCGAGTTCGCCAACGTCAGGCGTTGGTTCGACGCGATCGGCGCGCGGCCGGCGGTTTCGCGTGGCATGGCCGTCCCGAGTTAGGCCGCGCCCGCCCGCAGGCGGCCGGCCTCAGACGGCCATCCGCTGCGCCGGGCGGTGGGCGGTTTCGATCGACACGACCGACGTCGCGCGCTTGACGCCGGCGAGCGCTTCGAGTTCGCGCTTTGCCGCCTCGAGCAGCGCCATTTCGCGCGCGTCCTCGCGGTCGATCACTTGCATCGATGTGAGCTTGTTGTCGACGAGATCGAGCAGCATCTCGATGCTGCGACGATTGAGCGCCATGGTTCGATTTCTCCCCTGCAACTTCGTCGGGCTGAACCGACCATGGCATCTTCAGGCATCAATCATTAATCGCGCGTAAAATTTTACGCAATGAATCGCGCGATATTCAAACGATCTGGAATTGTAAACCATCGGCTAACCATAAGGGCGCCCATTTGGTCGGTCTTTCGCCACGCGATGTCGGAATTCGGCGCGCCGCCGCTTCTTGCAATTCGTTTGACTGCCGGGCTCGGCGCCTCTAGAACCGCCCCGGCATACGCCGTGACGACACCACTCCCGGCGGAGGGGTGGCCGAGTGGCTGAAGGCGGCGGTTTGCCAATGGCAATGCCGCCATCCCTCGTAGTCCTGTCCTGT
The DNA here is from genome assembly GCA_035250945.1 of Alphaproteobacteria bacterium. Taxonomy (GTDB): domain Bacteria; phylum Pseudomonadota; class Alphaproteobacteria; order CACIAM-22H2; family CACIAM-22H2; genus DATFES01. The sequence continues at coordinate 2,683 of DATFES010000421.1, forward strand.
TCCATTTAACCCGGAAATCGGCCCCTTTTTCGGCGTCGGCCGTTCGACTTTTTCCGCTCGATACCAGCCTGTCCCGCGCTATTGTGTGCCTATTCGGGTACCAATTTTCCCCGCTGGGTTCGTGCCGCGCGCCGCAAGGTCGGCGGCCGATTGGACGGCGAGCGAGCCACTATGGCGCCCTCCGCCAATGGAGCCGGTCTACTGCGCTTGCGGCGCTGAATTGAACGAGCCGTCCGATACCCCTGTTGCGAAGCGCCAGCCGTACACCGAGTGCGGGTCAACGGCGAATGTGCGGCGTATTCATTTGTTCTGTACACACGCCAACAAGGTCTATGAGCTGATTAAGGCCAGACATTATGCACCCGGCATTGAGGGGTGGGTTACCGAGAGGATCACAGGGTGGGACATTCGGAGATCGGTCGGCGATTGGGTTCGAAAGTTTCGATTGATCGACAAGAAGCAAGATCGTTACGTAGAGAGGATCACGACGGCGGACGGGCAAATTGTTCACGATGACGATGAACGACTGTCGGAGCACGTCGGGCACGGGTCCGCT
>DATFES010000443.1:0-2460 GCA_035250945.1 Alphaproteobacteria bacterium
AGTCGCGCCGAAGATGATCGCCAACAAATACGGACGCATCGTCAACGTCGCTTCGGTCGCCGGCAAGGAGGGCAACCCCAACGCTTCGGCCTACAGCGTCGCCAAGGCCGGGTTGATCTGCCTCACCAAGTCGCTCGGCAAGGAGCTGGCGGACACCGGCGTCATCGTCAACTGCGTTACCCCGGCGGCCGTCGAGACCGATATCTTCAAGCAGATGACCGAGGAGCACATCAAATACATGCTGTCGAAGATTCCGATGGGACGCTTCGGCAAGACCGACGAGGTCGCGGCGCTGGTCGCCTGGCTTGCCTCCGAAGAGTGCAGTTTCTCGACCGGCGCGGTGTTCGACGTCTCGGGCGGCCGCGCGACGTATTGATGCGACATTGCCGAACATTCCTGCCCTTCGCCCTTCGACGCACGCGCCCATCCTCATGCCGAGCCTGTCGAAGCATCGGGGATGGGCGCGTGGCTCAAGGTGAGGAGGCTCGGGGCGAGGCGGAATTTTTGTCAGATGGGTAAAGCCACCACCTCGCAACTCCACGCCCTCGCCCGTCGCAAGCTGTTCGTATCCGTCGTTTCCGACGTACTCGATGGGCTCGGCTACCGCGAACAGGCGATGGCCTCCTTCATCCGGCCGCTCGATGACGCCCTCGCGATGCTCGGCCGCGCGCGAACCGGGCTCTATCGCGAGGTCTATCATGTCGCCGCGAACGAGAACCCCTACGAACTCGAAATCGCCTTGATCGACGACCTCAAGCCCGGCGAGGTCGCGGTTCTCGCCTGCAGCGGCTCGAAACGCATCGCCCCTTGGGGCGAGCTCCTGTCGACCGCCGCGCGGGCGCGTCGTGCGGCCGGTTGCGTGACCGACGGCATGACGCGCGACATCCGCGCCATTCGCAAGATGCGCTTTCCAGTCTTCCATGGCGGCATCGGGCCGCTCGATTCCAAGGGCCGCGGCCAGGTGGCGGCGATCGATGTCGCGATCGAGTGCGCCGGCGTGCGGATCGAGCCAGGAGACCTGATCTTTGGCGACGCCGACGGCGTGGTGTCGATCCCGCGCCGTATCGAGCGCGAAACGCTCCGCCGGGCGCTCGACAAGGTGTCCGGCGAGGACAAGACGCGCGCCGAACTGCGTCGCGGCGCCAAGCTCAAGGACGTTTTTGCCCGTCACGGGATCTTGTGAGCGACCAGGAGTGATTCATGAAGGCCCACGCCATCGCGCAACCCGCCGGCCTGCAGCCCGAGATCGTCGTCAAGGCGGTGCCGGATGACGAACGCCTCTGGGTGCCGCAGGCCGACAATGTGTGGTTCCGGCCGTTGATGCTCAACACCGTCGCGGGCGGCTGGTGCAACCTCTTGCGCGTACGCAAGGCCGGCGTGCTCAGCCGCCATCGCCATCCTGCTCCGGTCCATGGCTACGTCATCAAGGGGTCGTGGCGCTATCTCGAGCACGATTGGGTGGCCGAGACCGGCGCGTATGTGTTCGAGCCGCCGGGCGAAACCCATACGCTCATCGTCGACAGCGCCGACGAAATGATCACCTTCTTCAACATCGCCGGCGCGATGATCTATGTCGACGAAGAGGGCCGCGCGGTGTCGTACGAAGACGTCTTCACCAAGATCGAGATGTGCCGTGCGCACTATCGCCGCAACGGCCTTGGCGACCGCTATCTCGACCAGTTCATTCGCTGATCGGCGGCATCACAAAGTAAAGCCGCCGTCGACCACCATCGCCGTGCCGGTGGTGAAGGCGCTTTCGTCCGAAGCGAGATAAACGCACATCGCCGCCACTTCCTCGGCCGTCCCCAGCCGCCCCATCGGCTGGCGGGCGATGAAATCCTTGCGCGCCTGCGCGGGATCGGCGAAGGCGGAAATGCGGCCCTCGAGCGAGGGCGTCTCGATCGTGCCCGGACACACCGCATTGACCCGCACGCCGTGGCGGATGAAATCGACGGCGACCGATTTCGTAAGGCCGATCACCGCTGCCTTGGTCGTGCCGTAGACGAACCTGTTGGGTACGCCCTTGATCGAACCGGCGGCCGAAGCGACGTTGACGATGGCGCCCTTCTTGCGCTCGATCATCCCCGGCAGGAAGGCCTGGATGGTCCAGAACATGGAGCGGACATTGAGGTTGTTCGAGAAGTCCCAATCCTTCGCGCCGCACTCGAGGATCGTGCCGTGATGAACGAATCCGGCGCAATTTGCCAGGACGTCAACCGCGCCAGCCGCGTCGGCGGCTTCGTCGATCGCCTGCTTGTCCATGACGTCGAGGCGTCGCACTGAGACTCCCGGCGTCTCCGCGATCTGCTTCAATTTCGTCTCGTTGAGGTCGGTGGCGATGACTTGCGCCCCCTCGCGCGCGAACGCGAGCGCCGTGGCGCGGCCGATACCTTGCGCCGCGGCGGTGACGAACGCTCGTTTTCCCTGCAATCTTCCGCTCAACTCGCCCTCCCCTACTTC
>DATFES010000005.1:0-2282 GCA_035250945.1 Alphaproteobacteria bacterium
GACCGCGGAGCCGGAAATCTCGGCGAAGAACAGCGAGGCGCCGATCGACACCATCGAGAGGCCGCCGCGGATGAAGCCGAGAATGGCGCTGGCGAAGGCGATGAGGCGCCGCGAGATGCCGGATGCGTTCATGATCGCGCCCGCGAAGATAAACAGCGGGATCGCCAGCAGCGGGAAATTCGTCGCGCCGTTGAACAACCCGACGCCCACGTTGGGCAGCACGTCGATCCCTTGCGTCAGCACCATGGCGCCGATGGCGACGATGCCAAGGCCAACGGCGATCGGCACGTTGATCAGCGTGATCGCCAACAAGGCCAGGAACAGGGCAAGAATCGCCATCGCGATCAGTGACTCGCGGTGACGTCGGCGATCGGCCCGTGCCGGCCATCGGCCATCGTCTTGCGCCATGCCTCGGGGAGGCTGAGCGCCTCGCCGATCACGTAAAGCGCGGCGCCGATCGGAATTACCGATTGGGCCAGCGCCTGCGGCACTTCGGGCAGGCTGACCAGCGTGCTGCCCTCGATCACCACCATGACGTGGTAGCCGATCCAACCGGCGATGATGAAGAACGCGAAGACCAGCGCCTCGGCGACGACGAAGGCGGCGGCGCGCCATCGCGGCGCCAGCAACCGCATGACCTCGGGTACGCTGATATGCGCGCGCTTCAGCGCGCCAAGCGCCGCGCCGAAAAACGTCAGCCAGGCGAGCAGGATGCCGGCGACTTCGTCGTACCAGACCAGGGCAGCGCCGGCGGTGCGGTAGACGATGCCGAGCGTGACGACGATGGCGAGGATCGCCATCAAGGCGATGACGATTGCCTCCATGAGGCGCTCGAACAGCGAACGTGCGAACGACAAAGACTCCCACTCCCCGGCAAAAATCGCCCGGGGACGCGGGCGAACGCGGCCCCGGGCAAAACTACGTATGGCGGGCGACCGGGCGGCCGCCCTCGACGCCGCCTACGACGATGCGCCGAGCTGGAGCGACTTGTCGATCAGCGCCTTCGCGGCCGGAACTTCCTTGGAGAACTCCTCGTAGATCGCCTTGCTCGCCTGGATGAAGGCATTCTTGTCGGCCTCGTTCACCTGCATGCCGGCGGCCTTGAGCTTGTCGAGCAGGTCCTTGTCGTCGCGCGCCGCGGCCTGATAGACGAACGCCTGCGTCTCCTTGGCCACATCCTCGAGGATCTTGCGCACGTCGGCGGGAAGGCCGGCGAATTTGCGCGACCCGGCGGTGATGTAGGCCGGCGTGTAGACGTGGCCGGTGAGCGAGAGGTACTTCTGCACTTCCTGGAATTTGGCGCTGTGGATCTGGGTGAACGGATTCTCCTGGCCGTCCATGACGCCGGTCTGCAGCGCCACGAACACCTCGGAGAACTTCATCGGGCTGGGATTGGCGCCGTAAGCCTGGAACATCTTCACCCGCCATTTACCCTCTGGGACACGCAGCTTGATGCCCTTGAGATCGGTGGGCGCCTTGATCGGATGCTTGCTGTTGGTGATGTGCCGGAAGCCGTTCTCCCACACCGCCAGGACCTTGTAACCCTTGGCGTCGGCGGCTGGCGCCAGCGCCGGCCAGAACACGTCCTTCTCGATCCGGCTCATGTGCGTCCGATCCTTGACCAGGTACGGCATCTCGAACATGCCGAACAGGTCGACTTCGGACGACATGACGGTCGAAGGCAGCGCGAAATCGACCGTGCCGAGCTTCAACTTTTGCAGCAACTCCTTGTCGCCGCCGAGTTGGCTCGAGCCGAATACGACCACCTTGCCCTTGGCGCCCAGCTTGGCGTTGGCGCGTTTGGCGAACTCATCGGCCGATTGGGCGAACAGCGATCCCGGTTCGCCGACATGGCCAAACTTGAGCTCGACCCCCTGCGCGGCCGCCGGCGCGACTGCGAACCCCAAGACGAGGCCGATGGATACGACAGCGGCGATACCCGATTTCAATCCTTGCATCATTTCCTCCTCCCGATGCGCCGACGTCGGCTTCTTGCGGCCGGCTGTCGTTCGATGTCTGCGACGGCAGAGAATGGCATCCGTCCGCAGGGGCGCGCAAGACCTTCCAGAACCGGCAAAAACTAGCCAGAACGGGCCTCGCCTGCGGCGGAGCGGAGCCGCGCCACCTCGGCCTCAAGTTCGGCAATCCGCGCCTGCAGCCGTTCGATCGCCGGCCCGATCTGCCAGTCGGCGAAGCGGCGGGTGATGTGCTGCGGGCAATTGACGTCCCACGCTTCGATGGCGATGACGATCGCGCGCTCGGGCCGTCCCTCGTATTCGGGG
>DATFES010000459.1:0-3072 GCA_035250945.1 Alphaproteobacteria bacterium
GCGTGGCCGCGGGATCGGGCGTCGGCTGCTCGGGCGGTTGGCGCAGATCGCGGTCGAGCGCCGATGCGGACGTCTCGAGTGGTGGGTTCTCGACTGGAACGCGGATGCGATCGGCTTCTATCGCCGCCTCGGGGCCGCGCCGATGTCCGAGTGGACCGTGCAGCGTCTCACCGGCGAGGCGCTCAAGCGACTGGCGGGCGAACATTGACGATCGCTGCGCTGCGCGGCTTGCGATATGCGCGATGCGCGGGGTTCTCGGGAGGCGGCCGCTCATCGCCCTGCAACAGATTCAAGACGATGAACGTTCGATTTCAGGCGGCACGCGCCTTTTTGAGATTGGCGTCGATCTTGTCGAAAAACTGATTTGTCGTCAGCCATTTCTGGTGCGGCCCGACAAGGGCGGCGAGATCCTTGGTCATGTCGCCCGCCTCGACCGTATCGACGCAGACTTTTTCGAGCGTGTTGGCGAATTTAACCACCTCGGGCGTGCCGTCGAACTGGCCGCGATACTGCAGTCCGCGGGTCCAGGCGAAGATCGACGCAATGGGATTGGTCGACGTCTCCTTGCCCTTCTGGTGTTCGCGATAGTGCCGTGTCACGGTGCCGTGCGCCGCTTCCGCCTCGACGGTCTTGCCGTCCGGTGACATCAACACCGAGGTCATCAGGCCGAGCGAGCCGAAGCCCTGCGCGACCGTGTCGCTCTGCACGTCGCCGTCGTAATTTTTCGCCGCCCAGAGAAACCCGCCCGACCATTTCAGCGCCGCGGCGACCATATCGTCGATAAGACGGTGCTCGTAGGTCAGGTTCTTGGCATTGAACCGGTCGGCGAATTCCGTGTCGAATACCTCCTGGAAGAGATCCTTGAAGCGACCGTCGTAGGCCTTGAGGATGGTGTTCTTGGTCGAAAGATAGACCGGATAGCCGCGCTGCAGTCCGTAATTGAAACAGGCGCGCGCGAAGCCGCGGATCGAATCGTCGACGTTGTACATGGCCAGCGCGACGCCTGGCCCGGTGAAATCGAAGACGACGTGACGGATGTTGCTCTTGCCGTCGCTGCTGGTGAAGGTGACCGACAAGCGGCCGGCGCCTGGAACCACGAAATCGGTGGCGCGATACTGGTCGCCGAAGGCGTGGCGGCCGATGACGATCGGCTGCGTCCAGCCGGGAATGAGCCGTGGCACGTTCTTGCAAATGATCGGCTCGCGAAACACCGTCCCGTCGAGAATGTTGCGGATCGTCCCATTGGGCGATTTCCACATCTGCTTCAGCTTGAACTCCTGCACCCTGGCCTCGTCGGGAGTGATCGTCGCGCACTTGACGCCGACGCCGTATTTCCTGATCGCCTCTGCGGCCTCGACCGTCACCTTGTCGTCGGTCGCATCGCGATGTTCGACGCCGAGGTCGTAGTACTTCAGGTCGACGTCGAGATAAGGGAGGATCAACCGCTCGCGAATCATCTTCCAGATGATGCGCGTCATTTCATCGCCGTCGAGTTCGACGACCGGGCTCTTCACCTTGATTTTCGCCATTGTATTTCTCTGCTGCTGTGGAATGACGCCGCGCGGCGCGGGCGGCGAAGGAATTTGTCGGCGCGCCGGTCGGACGGATCGTACCCAGGCGCCCGGCCGCGACTTCTAGCGCAAACCGCCGCGCTTGTCATGGCATGCATCGGTCTTCCGGTTAGACAGACAAGTCTTTGATTAGGCTACATTTTTCCAGGCTTGGCGACAACCCGCGGCGGCCCTTCGGCGAAGATCGCCGGCAGCACGTCGTCGATCTGGCCGACGATGCGGATGAGATCGCGATTCTCGGGCCGGGTGTAACGCCGCTCCACCAGATGGTCGATCAGATGGAGCAATGGCCGCCAATAATCATCGAGGTCGACCAACACGATCGGCCGGTCATGGAGGCGGAGTTGACGCCAGGTCAGAATCTCGAAGAATTCGTCGAGCGTGCCGAAGCCGCCCGGGAGCACTGCGAACGCGTCGGACCGCACGAACATGGTCTCCTTGCGCTCGTGCATGCTTTTGACGACGACCAGTTCGGTGACCTTGGCGTGGCCGACCTCGGCGCGCACCAGGTGCTCGGGAATGACGCCGGTGACCCGGCCGCCGGCGCCGAGCGCCGCATCGGCGATCACGCCCATGAGGCCGACATGTCCGCCGCCAAACACGAGCTCGATGCCCGACTTGGCGAGCAGCCCGCCGAGCCGCCGCGCCGCGGCGCGGTGGGAATCGGGCGCATCGTTGGACGATCCGCAGTAGACGCACAACGACTTGATTCGAACCATCCGCCGTCGCCTTCACTCGACAGAAGCAATTGGTTTGATTGCGCGACGCATTCTATTCTGCGCCACGCCGTGGCCGAGCCAGGGAATAAATCACGTCCCCTGGTGTTCTTAAGCCTCCCGCAGCCGGCACCATATCGCACCTTCGCCGCGTCGACCACTGCATGCCGTCCCTGAACGGCTTGATCGACCGTCAAAATCAGCGGCGATTTCGAACGGCGCGGCGGGCATGTAGGGTCGCCACGCGGCGGGGACGGCGCGGCCGATCCGGCGATCTCGGCCAAGCCATGCGAATCGTCTGTAAATATTTATGGGTTGATCCATTTTTTGTCGTTTCATAACTTTACCGGCCACGCATTTTAAGGATACGAACGCCAAACCCGATGAGCGCATATCGACGCCGGCCGCTGGCGTCGCGCATTGGACGTGAGGCGACACGGTATGTGGTACGAGGCCCACGGCGCATTGGAGGAGATGAAATGTCGCGAGCCAGGTTTATTGTTGCAGGTTTTATCGCAACGACAGCGGCGTTGGTCGCGGTCGGCGAGCTTGCGGCGCAGGCCGATAAGGCGGCGCTGGTGAAGGCGAGGCAGGATGAGATGTCGCAGATGGGCCGCGCGTTCGGCCCGCTCGGTCGCGTGATTCGCGGCGAGAGCCAGAATATGGCCGATGCCGTGGCTAGCGCCGAAACGATGAGCAACAACGCCAAGAAGATCGTTGCCAATTTTCCCGCCGATACCGGTCGCGACGCTGTACCGGATACGCGGGCCAAGCCCGAGATCTGG
>DATFES010000468.1:0-3271 GCA_035250945.1 Alphaproteobacteria bacterium
CCGCCGCCTTCGCCGGTTTCGGCGGCCAGCGCGAGCCGCAAGGTCCCGCGCATGACTCGCCAAAGTACCCAGCGCACCGCGCTCTTAACCCCATGCACCACCGGACGGTCCTCGTGGCAATGCACCGCCGCGAAGCCCGAGGCGAGCAGCAGCTGGGCGATCGATGCGCGGGTAAAGGCGGTGACCGCGAGCTGGTCCCAATACCGCATCCGACCGCTGAACAGCGCTTCGCCGTTCGGGACATGAAGGATCCACCGACCGCCGGGCTTCAAGACACGCAGCACCTCGTCGATGATCGCGATCTGCTCGTCCGGCTGGAAGTAGTGAAAGAGGTCGTAGAGCACGACAACGTCGAGCCCGGCACTCGGGGTGGCCGCCAGCGTAGCCATCAGATCGCCGCGATGGACGCCCTCGATGCCCAGTTCCGCCGCCATCGCCACCTGCTCGGGCGAGGCGTCGATGCCGCCGATATTGCTATAGCCGGCCGACCGCGCCGCCCAGATCAGCGCGCCATGGCCGCAACCGAGATCGACGATCGCCACTCGTCGGTCATCGGGGAAATGATCGGCGACCAGCTTGAGCAGATAGGGCTTACGTCGCTCAAGGCCGGCGACCGCGGCGCCGACGCTGGGGTGCGTCGCGACGTAACGGGCGAGCAGCCGGGCGCGGAAATCGCTGGGGGGCGGGGCGGACTGGGACATGGCGGCAAAGGCCGGCGAGCCTATCATCATGCGTGCGGCTCTAAAAGCGGCCCGCCGTGGCGCCTTGCCGCACGATGGCGGCCCCGGCAGAATGCCACCCGCCGCTCGCGCGTTGTCGCCTGGATCTCGCGTCCTCAGAGGCTCCCATCAACATCCTGCATGTCATTGCCTCGCTCGCCGTGCGCACCGGTGGGCCCGCCAAGGCCGCCATCGACATGGCGCGCGCCGTGGCGCGGCTCGGCCACGAGGTGGCGATCTACGCCACCGATCGCGAGCTGTTGGCTGAGGAACGGCGCGAACTCAACGTCGCACACGACGAGAACGGCGTCGAAGTGCGTTATTTCCGTCAACACGCGCCCAGAGCGTTCGCGGCGTCCTTGCCGCTCGCCCGCGCGCTCGGCGAGCGCATCGCGCGCGTCGATCTGGTCCATCTCCACTCGCTCTACCTTTTCCACGACTGGGCGGCGGCGCGGGCGTGTCGCAGGCTCGGCGTGCCGTACCTGCTGCGACCCCACGGAACACTCGATCCCTATCACTGGTCGCGCCATCGCTGGCGCAAGCGCCTGATCGAGGCGGCGTTCCAGAATCGCGTGACGCGCGGCGCTGCGGCGCTGCATTTCACCAGCGACGACGAGATGGGCGCCTCGGAGCCGCATGCCTGCGGCGCGCCAGGCGTGGTCGTTCCCAACGGCCTCGACCTTACCGAGTACGCCGACCTGCCTCCTGCGGGCGCGCTTCGCCGGCGCTATCCCGAGATCGGCGCACGGCGGATCGTCCTATTTCTCGGCCGACTCAATTTCAAGAAGGGTCTCGATCTGCTCGTCCCGGCCTTCGGTCTGGCCGTGGCCGATCATCCCGATCTCCATCTCGTCATCGCCGGACCCGACGACGGCATGGAGGGTCCGGTCCGGCGACTCGTCGCCGCCAGCGGTCTCGGCTCGCGGGTGACATTCACGGGCGTGCTGACCGGCCGGGCCAAGCTGGCGGCGTTTTGCGATGCCTATCTGTTTGCGCTTCCCTCATACGCGGAGAATTTCGGCATCGCCGTCGTCGAAGCCATGGCCTGTGGGTTGCCGGTCGCGATCTCCGATCGGGTGGCGATTTGGCGCGACATCGAGCAGTCAGGGGCGGGATCGGTGGGTCGCACCGACGTCGCCAGCGTCGCCGAGCAGCTCCGCCGCCTGGCGGCCGAGCCGGCCGTCGCCGCGGCGATGGGCGCGCGCGGCAAGGCGTTGGTCGAAGCGCGATTTTCGTGGGATACGATTGGCCGTCAGCTCGAGGCCGTGTATCGCCGCCTCGCCCGAACGAGCCCGAAATGACCGAAACGCCGCTGCCCATCTCCATCATCGTCCTGACGTTCAACGCCGAGGCGACGATCGCCGCCACGCTCGCCAGCGCGGCGGCGATCAGCGATGACGTGCACGTTGTCGATTCCTATTCGACCGACCGCACGCTCGAAATCGCCCGCGCCCATGGCGCGCGCATCGTTGAGCATCCGTTCGAACACTATGGCGCGCAACGCAATTGGGCGATCGATACGCTTGCCCTTCAGCACGACTGGCAACTCCATCTCGACGCCGACGAGCGGTTATCCGACGAGTTGGCTACAGAGCTGCGGGGTTTGTTCGCCGCCGGACCGCCGGCCGAAATCGCCGGATACTACCTCCCGCGGCTGGTGCACTTCCATCGACGCCCGCTGCGCCATGGGGGCATGTATCCAATCTACCATCTTCGCCTGTTTCGCAGCGGTCGCGGACGCTGCGAGAGCCGCCGATACGACCAGCATTTCTACGTCAACGGCGCGAGCGCCAAGCTCGCGGCGCCGATGATCGACGACATCCGCCTGCCGCTCGGCGAATGGACCGCCCGGCACAATCGCTGGGCCGACGCGGAAGTCGACGAGATCATGGCGCCAAGCGGCGGCGACGTGATCAAAGGCGGGCGAAACGGCGACCCGGTGGCCGAGAAGCGCGCGCATCGCGAGTGGTACTATCGGCAGCCGATGTTCCTGCGAGCCCTTCTTCTGTTCCTCTATCGCTATATTTGGAAGCGCGGTTTTCTTGATGGCAAGGAAGGTCTGATCTTCTACGTCCTGCAGACTTTCTGGTTCCGTTTCCTGATCGACGCCAAGCTCCACGAGCGCCGCAAGGCGATGACGAAGGACGGGCGATGACGCCCGTGTCGTGCTTGCTGTGTGGCGGCGAAACGTCGCGCGTTATCGAGGAACTGATCGACAATCGATTTGGCGCGCCCGGCGCCTGGGACATCCATCATTGCCGCGCCTGCGGTCTCGACCAGACCGCGCCGCGGCCGGATGCCGCGACGCTGAAACGCCTCTACGAGACCTATTACAACGACGGCGGCGCCACGGCGACTTCTTACGCCGGATGGCGCGAGCGCTTCCTTATGTCGCCGCTCTATCGGATCTTCCTCAAACTCGACGGCGACATCTCCTTTCACGGCGAGCGCGGCGCCGGACGGCTGCTCGATGTCGGGAGCAACGAGGGTCGCGGACTTGTCCTTTACCGCGCCAATGGCTTCGCCGCGGAGGGACTCGAGTTGAACCGTAT
>DATFES010000484.1:0-2320 GCA_035250945.1 Alphaproteobacteria bacterium
AACTCAGGGATGCCCTCGCGCACGAAGATCCGCCCGCGATCGCCGATCACCGGGTCGAGCAACCAAGTCGCCTGACGGTTGGCGTCGCGTACCTGCCGTACCGCGTCCAAAACCACCACCCCCTGGTCGGCGGCGCCCAGATAGCCGGACAAAACCGCCGCGCAATCGGTGAAAATCCCCAGTTCGGCGAGGCCGGCAAGGAGCTCGGCCATATCGGCCCAAGCGGAAGGACCGCCTCGCACCGGTCCGCGAGCAGGGTGATTGGAAAATCGGACCGTGTCGATCGGCCAGACCGTGTGGCCCAATCGTTGCAGGACGAACGCCGCGGCGCTGTTGCCGACGTGGCCGCAGGCGACCGCGGATTGCACCGAGAGAACGTTCATGCCCGGCAAGGCTTACCGCACGGTGCGCGGATACGGAAGCGGTCGTGCGTCGACGGCTTGCGCCACGCCGACTTCTTCCCTAATGCTTCCGCGGTCCCACCGCGTTCGTCGCTACGGAGAGCTGAATGCCGCACGTCAAGGCCCGCCCGCGCCGCAGTGCCCTTTACGTGCCAGGCAGCAATCAGCGTGCGCTCGACAAGGCGCGCGCGCTCGACGCCGATACGCTGCTTTTCGATCTCGAGGACGGCGTCGCGCCGGACCAGAAGGAGCCGGCGCGCGCCAACATCGTGAACGCATTGGCGGCCGGCGGCTATCGCGCCGAAACGGTGATCAGGATCAATGCGCCGACGACGCGGCTCGGCGCGGGCGACATCAAGGCGGCGGCGCGCTCGGGCGCCGATGCCGTGCTGTTGCCGAAAGTCGAGACGGCGAAAGAAGTCCGCGACGCGGCGCTGCGGCTCGCGGCCGCCGGCGCGCCCGATTCGATGATGCTGTGGTGCATGATCGAGACGCCGCTTGGCGTGCTGCGGGCCCAGGAGATCGCCTTTTCGAGCCCGCATCTCGCCTGCCTCGTCATGGGCACCTCGGATCTCGCCAAGGATCTGCGCGCGCGACACACCGTCGATCGCCAGCCGGTGCTGGTTTCGCTCAGCCTGTGCGTGCTGGCGGCGCGCGCCGCCGGCATCGCCATTCTGGACGGCGTTCATCTCGATCTCGACGACGACGCCGGCTTTCTCACCGCCTGCCGCCAAGGGGCCGAGCTCGGCTTCGACGGCAAGACGCTGATCCACCCGAAGACGATCGCTGCCGCCAACACCGCGTTCAGCCCGACCGAAGCCGAGATCGCCTGGTCGAAGAAAATCATCGCCGCGCATGGCGATGCGGTGATGAAGGGGCAAGGCGTCGCCGTGGTCGATGGCAAGCTGATCGAGAATCTGCACGTCGAGAGCGCCAAACGCACGGTGGCGCTGGCCGAAGCGATCGCCGCGCGCGCCCGCGCGTGAGCCGATCGACGCGGCGTATGCCCGGTTTCCCGTTCGCAGCGAAAAACCGGCGGCGGCGCCGACGCCCATGACCCGCGGCCGCTTCTTCGAGGATTTCCGCCTCGGTCAAACGTTGCAGCACGCGACCCCGCGCACGGTGGCCGAGGCCGATACGGCGCTCTATATCGCGCTGACCGGCAGCCGGTTTGCGGTCAACAGCTCGGCGCCGTTCGCGCGCGCGCTCGGCTACCGTGACCCTCCGCTCGACGATCTTCTGGTGTTCAATATCGTTTTCGGAAAGAGCGTGCCCGATATCTCGGTCAATGCCGTCGCCAATCTCGGCTACGCGGAGGGAAGGTTCGAAGCGCCCGTCTACGCGGGCGATACGCTGTCGGCGAGTTCGACGGTGCTTGGCCTGCGCGAGACCTCGAACGGCCGGGCGGGAATAGTGTGGGTCCGCACCGAAGGGCGGAACCAGCGGGGCGAGCCGGTCGTTTCCTACGTGCGTTGGGTCATGGTCGAGAAGCGCGACCCAGGATCCGCGGCGCCGACAGGTTCGGCGCCGCAATTGGCGCCGCGCGTGCCCGCCGAAGCGGTCCTCGTTCCGGAATGGCTCGACCTTCGGCATTATGATTTCACGGCAGCCGGCAGCGCCCAGCGCTGGGGAAGCTATGCGCCGGGCGAACGGATCGACCATGTCGCCGGCATGACGATCGAGGAGGCGGAACACCAAATGGCCACCCGCCTCTATCAGAACTCCGCGCAGGTCCATTTCGAGCGCCATCGCATGGCCACGACCAGATTTGGCCGGAGGCTGGTTTATGGCGGGCACATCATGAGTTTGGCCCGCGCCTTGTCGTTCGAAGGGCTGGCCAATGCATTTCGGATCGTTGCGATACATGGCGGCCGCCACATCGTGCCGGTGGCCGCCGGCGATACGATCTATGCCTGGTC
>DATFES010000496.1:0-2803 GCA_035250945.1 Alphaproteobacteria bacterium
CCGGCGAACTCGGCGACGCGGAACGGATCGCTCAGATCGTCGACGACAAGGCGCGCCAGCTCCGCCCCGCGCTCGCGCACGAGGCCGCCATCGGGGCCGTAAAGCAGGATCGCGCGCGCCGCCTTGTCGGGCGCACGCAGGAACCTGGCCACGCTTCGCGCATCGATCTTCATGACGATCGAATACACCACCAAGACACGAAGACATAAAGGAATACGAGCGATGCGCCCTCATCCTTCGACTGGCTCAGGATGAGGGAACAACAAAATCCTCACGCTGAGCTTGTCGAAGCGTGAGAATTACGTCGGTTGATGCCGATAAATATCGCCCTCATCCTTCGACAGGCTCAGGATGAGGGCTGAGAAGTCACGGTCCTTCGTGTCTTTGTGTCTTTGTGGTTGACCGAACCTAGACGACGACATTGATGATCCGGTTGGCGACCACGATCACCTTGCGCGGCGTCTTGCCGGCCATCGCCGCCGCGACGTTGGGCACCGCCAGCGCCGCCTCGCGCGCGTCGTCCTCGGGGCAATCGCGCGGCAGGCTCACCGTGCCGCGCAGCTTGCCGTTCACCTGCACGGCGATGGTGATTTGCTCGTCGACCAGTAGCGCCGCCTCGGCTCTCGGCCACGGCTCCTGGGCCAACAGCGTCGTGCGGCCGAGCATGCGCCAAAGCTCCTCGGCCAAGTGCGGCGTCATCGGCCCGATCAGCTTGACCGCCGTCTCGAATCCCTGCCGCAAGACCCAGCCCTCGCCGGGGCCGTCGCCGGGCACGTCCTCGAGCGCGTTGGTGAGCGCGCGGATCTGCGCCACCGCGACGTTGAAGCGGAAATTCTCGAGATGCTCGCTGACCGCGGCGACGGTCTTGTGGGTCAACCGCCACGCCGCCTCGCCGGCTGGCGAGAGCGATTTGGGCTTGGCCGCTTCCGGCGGCGACAGCGCGGTCTTCGGTTCGGCGATCAGGCGAAAGAGGCGGTTGAGATAACGCCATGCGCCCTCGACGCCGGCCTCGGTCCATTCGAGATCGCGTTCGGGCGGCGAGTCGGAAAGCATGAACAAGCGCGCCGTGTCGGCGCCGTAAGCGTCGATGATGCGCGCCGGCGCTACGACATTCTTCTTCGATTTCGACATCACCTCGCGCCGGCCGACGACGACCGCCTGGCCGGTGTCGACATGCACGGCGCTTGCCTCGCCGGTCTTGCGCACCTCTTCGGGATAAAGCCAGTTTCCCGAAGCGTCCTTGTAGGATTCGTGGATCACCATTCCTTGCGTGAACATGCCGGCGAACGGCTCGTCGAGGCCGACGTGACCCGTCTTGCGCATCGCCCGGGTGAAGAAGCGCGAATAGAGCAGGTGCAGGATCGCGTGCTCGACGCCGCCGATATACTGATCGACCGGCAGCCAATAATCGACCGCTTGCCGGTCCACCGGAATTTCGGCGCGCGGCGAGCAGAAGCGGGAGAAATACCACGCCGAATCGACAAAGGTGTCGAAGGTGTCGGTTTCGCGCCGCGCCCTGCCGCGGCAGGATGGACATTCGACATGCTTCCACGTCGGGTGATGATCGAGCGGATTGCCCGGCCTGTCGAAGCTGACGTCGTCGGGCAGCCGCACCGGCAGGTCCTTGGCCGCCACCGGAACGATGCCGCAGCGATCGCAGTGAATCGCCGGAATCGGACAGCCCCAATAACGCTGCCGGCTGACCAGCCAGTCGCGCAGACGATAGACCGTAGCAGGTCGGCCGAGATCGGCGGCGGCGAGACGCCGCCCGGCTTCGGCCTTGGCGGCTTCGACCTCCAGCCCGTCGAGAAAGTCGGAATTGATGATCGTGCCGTCGTCGGTATAGGCGACGTCGGCGATCGCGAAGCGTTTCGCATCGACGCCCGGCGGCGCCACGACGGGAATGACCGGCAGCCCGTATTTGCGGGCGAAATCGAGATCGCGCTGGTCGTGTCCGGGGCAGCCGAAGATGGCGCCGGCGCCATACTCGATGAGCACGAAATTGGCGACGAAAACCGGCAGCTCCTTGCCGGCGATGAACGGATGCAGCGCCTTGAGCCCGGTGTCGTGGCCGCGCTTCTCCTGGCTCTCCAGCGCCGCCTCGGAAGTGCCGGCGTGGCGGCATTCGGCGATGAAGGCGGCGAGCTTCGCGTCCTGCCGCGCCAAGTCGTCGGCGAGCGGATGGTCGGGCGAGATGGCGCAAAACGTGGCGCCAAAGATGGTGTCGGGCCGGGTGGTGAATACCTGCAGACGGTCGTCGCGGCCTTTCAGGCGAAAGCGGATTTCGGCCCCCGAGGAGCGGCCGATCCAGTTCTCCTGCATCAGCCGCACTTTCTCCGGCCAGCGCGGAAGCGCCTTGAGCGCGTCGAGCAGCTCGTCCGAATAGGCGGTGATCTTGAGGAACCACTGCGCCAGCTTCTTCTTTTCGACCGGCGCGCCCGAGCGCCAGCCGCGGCCCTCGATCACCTGCTCGTTGGCCAGCACCGTCTGGTCGACCGGGTCCCAGTTGACGAAGGCCTCCTTGCGATAGACCAGGCCGGCCTGCATGAAATCGAGGAACAGCTTCTGCTGGTGCGCGTAATATCCGGGGTGGCACGTCGCAAGCTCGCGGGTCCAGTCGAGGGACAGGCCCATGCGCTTTAGCTCGGCGCGCATCGTCGCGATGTTGTCGTAGGTCCAATGCGCCGGGTGCACCTTCTGGTCGCGCGCCGCGTTTTCCGCCGGCAGTCCGAAGGCATCCCAGCCCATCGGGTGCAGCACGTTGAAGCCCTGCGCGCGCTTGTAGCGCGCCACCACGTCGCCC
>DATFES010000511.1:0-5103 GCA_035250945.1 Alphaproteobacteria bacterium
CAGCGGCCGCGCTTCGCTCGCCCCGTCGCCCGATTGCAGGAATCCGATATCGATCATGTGTTTCTCGATCACCTCGCCGATCGCCGCCAGGAGCGAAGGCACATAGCGGCCGCCCATCCACTGGCCGCCGCGCGGGTCGAACACCGCCTTGAGCTCCTCGACCACGAACGAGACGTCGCCGCCGCGCCGGAACACCGCCGAGATCATGCGCGTGAGCGCCACCGTCCACGCGTAATGCTCCATGTTCTTAGAGTTGATGAAAACCTCGAATGGCCGGCGGCGGCCGTCCTGGATCACGTCGTTGATGGTGATGTAGAGCGCGTGCTCGCTGTCGGGCCATTTGATCTTGTAGGTCTGGCCGGGCAGCGCTTCGGGCCGGTCAAGCGGCTGGGTCATATAGACCACGCCGCCGGCCTCGTACTGATCGGCGGGCTTGGGCGGCAGGCGCACCAGCGGCAGCGTCTGCTGCACCGGTTTCGCCGTCTTCGCTTCGTCTTTCTTCACCGACAGGACGGCGCCGGTGACCTCGTTCGGCCGATACGTGGTGCAGCCCTTGCAACCCAGCTCGTAGGCCTGGAGATAGACATCCTTGAACGCCTCGAACGAAATGTCCTCGGGGCAATTGATCGTCTTGGAGATCGACGAATCGATGTATTTCTGCACCGCCGCCTGCATGACGACGTGCTCGGCGGGCGAGAGCTGCTGGGCGTCGACGAAGTAGTCCGGCAGCGCCGCGTCGTCGCCATAAAGCCGCTTGTAGAGCCGGTAGGCGTGGTCGCTCACTTCCTCGGTGCGCCGCATGCCGTCGGGCATCAAGACGTTGCGCATATAGCTGAAGCTGAACACCGGCTCGAGCCCCGAGGACACGTTGTCGGCGAGGATGGAGATGGTTCCGGTCGGCGCGATCGAAGTCAAAAGCGCGTTGCGGATGCCGTGCCGGGCGATCTGCTCCTTGACGTCGGCGTCGAGCGCCGCGACCGTCTCGCCGGCAAGATAGAGCTCTCGATTGTAGAGCGGGAAGGCGCCTTTTTCGCGCGCCAGCTCGGCCGAAGCGAGATACGCCGAGCGCTGCAGGCGGCGCATCCAGGCTTCGGTGAGCGTCACCGCGCGCTCGCTTGCATAGCGCACGCCGCACATGATGAGCGCGTCGGCGAGCCCGGTGACGCCGAGCCCGATGCGCCGCTTGGCCTGCGCCTCGGCATGCTGGACGTCGAGCGGGAAGCGCGAGACGTCGGTGACGTTGTCCATCATCCGCACCGCCAGCGGCACGATGCGGTCCAACTCCGCCTCGTCGAGCCGCGCTTTGTCGGTGAACGGCTCGACGATCAGCGCTGCGAGATTGATCGAGCCGAGCAAGCAAGCGCCGTAGGGGGGCAGGGGTTGCTCGCCGCAAGGATTGGTCGCGCTGATCGTCTCACAGTAATAAAGATTGTTACGGCGATTGATGCGGTCGATGAAGATCACGCCCGGCTCGGCGTAGGCGTATGTGGCGCGCATGATCTTGTCCCACAGCTCGCGCGCGCGCACGGTCTTGAAGCTGACGCCGCCGAACTTGAGCTCCCACGGCGCGTCTTCCTTGATCGCTTGCATGAAAGCGTCGCTGGCCAGCACCGAAAGATTGAACATCCGCAGGCGTCCCGGCTCGCGCTTGGCTTCGATGAACGCCTCGATGTCCGGGTGGTCGCAGGCGAGCGTCGCCATCATCGCGCCACGGCGATAGCCGGCGCTCATGATGGTCCGGCACATCGCGTCCCAGACATCCATGAACGACAGCGGGCCCGACGCGTCGGCGCCGACGCCTTTGACCGGCGCGCCCTTGGGCCTCAGCGTCGAGAAATCGTAGCCGATGCCGCCGCCCTGCTGCATGGTCAGCGCCGCCTCGCGCAAATGCGTGAAGATGCCGCTCATGTCGTCGGGGATCGTCCCCATGACGAAGCAGTTGAACAGGGTGACGTTCCGTCCCGTGCCGGCGCCGGCGAAGATGCGGCCGGCCGGAAGAAACTTGAAATCCTCCAGCGCGCTGTAGAACCGCTCGGCCCATGCCGCCTTGTCGCGCTCCGGCTCGGTAAGCGCCGTCGCGATCCGCCGCCAGGTGTCCTCGACCGTCTTGTCGAGCGCGCCGCCATCAGCGCCCTTGAGACGGTATTTCATGTCCCAAATCTGTTGAGAGATTGCGGCGACGGGCTTCATCTTCGGGCCTTGAGGTCCCTGGGCACGTTTCGAGGGGCGCGGGCGGCGGGCGGAAAAACCGGCCGCCTGCACGGGCTGGCCGGTTCAAGGCAAAAAGTCTAAGCGCCGCGCCAAGACCGGTCAAACGGAAATGTTCTGGTTATGTTTCAACATCCTTCATGTATATATTATCCTGATATTGCAAGGCTATTTGTGTTATCCCCAGAATTAGACAGCGGCCGTCGCTTGCCCGGCGAAGATTTATCCATAGGCCTGTGGAGAAAATTTCGTCTCACCGCCACCGGCCGCCGCCTCGAGCCGCCGCGTGGCGGTTTCGATCCGGCGCTCGAGCTCGGCGGCGAAGTCGTGGCGCGATAAGCCGGGTGCAATCGACGGCAGGATTTCCACGACGATCCGCCCCGGGCGCTTGAGGAAACTGCGGCGGCCCCAAAACATTCCCGAATTGAGCGCCACCGGCACGACCGGGCAATTCAGGTGCGTATAAAGGGCGGCGACGCCGGGATGGTACTCGCGCGTTTCGCCGGGGCCGACGCGCGTGCCCTCGGGAAAGATGATGACCTGGCGGCCGCTGGCGATGGCCCGGCCGGCGCCGCGCAGCAGGTGGCGCATGGTCGCCCCACCGCCTTCACGGTCGATGGCGATCGTGGCATGGCGGCGGAGCGCCCAGCCGAACAGCGGAATGCGCAGCAATTCCTGCTTGAGCACGTAGGAGGGGCGCGGCGCGATGAGATAGAAGATCATCGTGTCCCATGTCGATTGGTGCTTCGAAGCGACGATGACTGCGCCGGCGATCGACGATGCGTCGCCGCGCAGCTCCCATTCCACGCCGACGATCGCCCGCAGCAGCCACAGCACGGCGCGCACGCAGGCGCGAATAAGCGCGATGTGCCGATCGGCCGGCAGCGGATAGATCAGCACGCTGAGGACCATCGCGCTGGAATAGACGGCGAAAAACAAAACGTTGAACAGCGCCGAACGCAGCCAGATCACGGCTCGGCCTCGAGCACGGAATCGGACTCGCCCAGCCACGGACGCGCCAACGCGGTGAGATATTTCTGATACTCGGTGGCGGTGAGCGACAACGTGCCCGGCCAGCGCCACCAATCTTCGCGCTTGTAGTTCTCGGGGAAAACCGGGTGCGCGACGATCGTCGCCTCGGGCATGGCGCGACGGAATTCGAGCAGGCTGCGTTTCAGGTGGTAGTTCGCCGTGACCAGACGCAGCGAGGTATAACCTTCGCGGCGCATCCACTCGCGCGTCTCCGCGGCGTTGCCGGCGGTGTTGTCGGCGGCGTGGCCCAGAACGATGCAACATTCGACGGGGTTCGGCGTTTGACGGGCGACGCGCAGCAGATCGGTGACATCGACCGTCCGGTAGACGCCCGAGACGAAGAGCTTTTTCGCCCGCCCCTCGGCCAACATGGCGAGCCCCGTCTTGAGCCGCAGCGGCCCGCCGGTGAGCACGACGATGGCATCGGTCGCAGCGTTATCGTCATGATGCTCGCGAGGGATCGATTCGGCGAACCACACCAGCCCGGCGAGCCAGACCGCCAACACGAGGACGGCGACGACAAGCATACGCGCCAGGATTCGGCCGATCTTGCGTGCTGTCCCGTCGCCCCGCTGGGGCACGGCGGCGCTCATCCGCCGGCCCCGAAGATCGCCGTCACGGCGTCGTCGAGGCTTTCGTGCACGCTCACCGGCAACACCGCCGTCGGCAACCCCACCGCCTGGGTTTCGGGGCCGCGTCCGGTGCGGATCAAGTGCCGCGGGCAGCCCGCGGCCGCTGCGGCCTCGAGATCGCGTAGCTGATCGCCGAGGAACGGGGTCTCCGCCGGCGTCGCGCCGAAGCGGCGAAGCGCGTCGATCAGCATTCCCGGCGCCGGCTTGCGGCAACGCGAAGGCGGGCCGGGCGGATCGGGACAAACGAAGATGGCGTCGATATGCGCGCCGACTTCCGCCAAATGCTGGGCCAGCCGGGCGTGGATCCGCTCGATCGTCTCAAGGCTGACGATGCCGCGACCGATGCTCGACTGGTTGGTGCAGATCGCCACCGCGCGGCCGGCGCGGTTGAGCCGCGCCACTGCCGCCGCGGCGCCCGGGATCATCACCAACTCGTCGGGCGTCTTCACGTGGTCGCGGCGGTCCTCGTTGAGGATCCCGTCGCGATCGAGCAGGACAAGTCGCATGGCCTCAATGCATTGCGGCGAATCGTGGAGGCACCTGGATCAGGCTATCATGGAACCTCGTCGGAACCTTGGCCCAGGCGACAAACCGCCCGCCGCACGGGGTCACAGCATGCGGCGTAGCGCGCGCCGCGCCGTGACCCACGCCGTGGCGAGCGCCAGCGCCGCCGCCCAAAGCGGCAGCGACGACAGCGCGAGCCATCCGCCGAGACCGATCCCGCCGGCAAATGAAACAGGTGCGCCGATGGCGAGGTGAGGCGCGCCGGCGAGCACGGCGGCGCCGACGACGGCGGCCAACGCCAAGCCGGCAACGGCGCCGAGGAAGGCGACGATGAGCGCGTCGCGTGCGAACTCGCGCGCGATATATTGATCGGTGGCGCCCATCAGATGCAGCAGGTCGATCGCTTCGCGATGCAGCGCCAGGCGCGCGCGCGTCGCCAGCACGACCGACAGCGCGGCCACGGCGCCCACCAGTGTCACGATCCCGATCGCGATCGTCAGCCCGAGACGGGCAAGGCGCAGCAATCCGTCGGTCCAGCTTCGGTGGTCGTCGACGATCGCGCCGGGCGCTGCGCCGGCGAGGCGCTCGCCGAGCGCCACAAGATCGACTGCTGCGTCTTTCGATAACCTCACATCGATCAGTTGCGGCAACGGCAGGCCGGCCGCCTCGATGCCGCCGCCGAGCCATGGCTCGACGAGCGCCACGACGTGCGTCCGCGACACCGGCT
>DATFES010000057.1:0-2424 GCA_035250945.1 Alphaproteobacteria bacterium
GACGCCGTACCCATGGAGCGGGCGCACGCGACATGCTGGGAGCGGGGTCAAGGGATCGCCGCCGGCGGCCCCGGCGCCGATGCCGCACGCGAACGGGCGTACTTCGCCTGCATGCGCGAAATGGGCTGGGAAGATCAGCGCACGATGTTCTAGACGGCGCGCGATATCATCCTTCGGACGCCGCCGCGATCTCGTCGAGCTGTTTAGGAGCGGTGATGACGATCGTCCCGCGCTCGTGTCGCAGGATGCCCGCCCGCGACCAGCGCTGAAGCAGCTTGTTCACCGCCTCGCGCGACGCGCCGAGCATCTGCGCAAGCTCGCTTTGCGACAGTTTGAGAGCGATCCGCGTCCCGCCGCGGACCGCGAGGCCATGCCCCGCCGCGAGCGATTGGAGCTTCCGCGCCAGCCGGGCGTCAAGGCGCAACAGCGTATGCTCGCTGAAGCGATCGGTCGATTGACGCAGCCGCTCGCAAAGCAGTTCGATCACATGGCGCGCCAAGCGCGGTTCGGCTTCGAGCAGTTCGAAGAAGTGCGCGCGGTCGATCGCCAGAATGACGCTGCCCTCGGCCGCCTGCGCGCCGGCGGTTCGCGGCAGGCCATCGAGCAGCGCGATCTCGCCGAACATGTCGCCCGGCTCCATCAGGCCCAAGGTGATTTCGCGGCCGGCGGCGTTGGCGACCGAGATGCGGACCAAGCCGGCGATGACGCCATAGAGCGCATCGCCCTCGTCGCCTTGCTGGAATAAGATCGCGCCCTTGGCGAGGCGCTTGACACGGCTCAAGCCAGCGAGACGGGCGATCAGTTCCGGCTCCAATCCGCGGAAAATGAAGCTGCCGCGAATCAGCCGCTCGCGATCGTCGCTTGGCGGTTCGCCGGTCATGCCGACATTTTCATACCCATGGGATTGCGTCATGCCGTGGCCCTTTCCCGCTTGGCATACGCCGCTGCCGCGCTGGTAGTCTATCAGACCAATGCCCGACATCCGCCGGCCTGTGAAGCGGTTCATATCGGTTCTCTGAATCCCAAGATACCGGCTGGTTCCCCATGAACCGATGCCGCGCCATCGCTGCGCGACGCGCGGCCATGCTGGTAAGTCGGCGGAACAAGTGGAAAACTATGCCCTGTATTGGCGTTGCTTTGTCCGTATCCCAGGAGGACGTCCGTGATCGGCGTGGCGAATGCACATAATCGCGGCGTAACGGCCAGACTGAGGCGCACGTGCGCGGCGCTTGCCGCCTTCATCGCATGGCTTGCCGGCGCGGGGACCGTCGACGCCGCCGAACCTTGCCGCATCGCGCGATTGGCCGGCGAGGCGCAAATCGTTCGCGCGGGCGCTGCAGCGCCGCTCATGGCGGGCGCCGTGCTCCGCGCGGCGGACCGGATCGTCACTGCCGGCGGAGGACGCGTCGAGGTGATGTGTCCCGACGGCTCCAGCCTGGTTATAGGCGAAGCCACGGAAGTCGAGCTGATTCGCTTTCAGTCCGACGATGCCCCTGGCAATGCTCTCGTGCGGCTGGCGCGCGGGATCTTGCGCGCCGTCCTGCCGCAAGGCCATCGTTGGCAGGGTTTCGACGTCGTCACGCGGACTGCCGTCGCGTCGGTGCGCTCGACGGCGTGGATCGTCGAGGCGATGCCCGAAAATACCGCGGTGTTCGTCATTGAAGGCGGCGTGTTGGTTTCGTCGCGGGCGAACCAAGCGCAGGTTCATCTTAGCGCGGGCGAGGGCACCGACGTCGCCCTCGGGCAGGGGCCCAAGCCCGCTGCACGATGGGGCGCCGCACGCGCCAACAGCGTGCTTATGCGCACCCAATCGCCATAAGCCGGATCGGGCCGCGCGGTGAAACCACGCAGCCGCGCGCTCGGCCAACGCTGGGTCCGCGCGGCGCTTTGCCTCGCGGTCACGGGGCTCGTCGCGACCGCCTATACGACGCTGCGCGACGCGCCGACGCCGGCCACCATCGAAGGACAAACGCTCGCCTGGCGCTTCCATCTGCGCGGACCGCTCGCCGCTCCGCGCGGCGTCGCCATTATCGCGATCGACGACAAGACGATCGCCGCATTCAAGCGCTGGCCGCTGCCGCGCAGCGTCATCGCCGAGACGATCGAGCGATTGCGCACCGCGGGCGCACGCTCGGTCGGGCTCGATCTCATGTTCGTGGAGCGCGAGACGCCGCCGTCGGGCGGCGCCCTGGGTCCAGGCGATCTGCGCCTTCGCGACGCGCTCACCGCGGGACCGCCGGCGGTGCTGGCGCTCGCCGCGACGTTCGACGCCAAAGGGTCCGACGCCGCGGCGCGCGAACGGCTGGACGGCGCGGAGTTCCGCGTCATTCGGCGAACGCCAGGCGTCGCCGCCGATTTTCTGGCCGGGGACGGCGCGCTTCTGCCGATCGGTCCGCTCGCCGACGTGGCGACGCTCGCGCACGT
>DATFES010000066.1:0-10400 GCA_035250945.1 Alphaproteobacteria bacterium
TATGTCGCTCGCGGACCTGGCGGCCTGCGGTTGGTCGAGCAGCGCGAAGGCGAGGCGAAGCCGCTGGGGCGCCTCAAGGGGTTCCACGGCCAGATGGGCATGTTCGTGCGCGCGCTCGCCTACATGATGAGCCATGGCGGCGACGGGCTTGCCGCGGCTTCAGGCGACGCGGTGCTCAACGCCAACTACCTGCTCGCCAAGCTCAAGGACGTCGTGTCGCCTTCCTACGAAGGGCCGTGCATGCACGAGGCGCTGTTCGACGACCGTTTCCTCAAGGACACCGGCGTCACTACGCTCGATTTCGCGAAAGCGCTGATCGACGAGGGATACCATCCGATGACGATGTACTTTCCATTGGTCGTGCACGGCGCGCTGCTGATCGAGCCGACCGAGTCGGAGAGCCGCGGATCGCTCGACGCCTTCATCGCCACGCTGCGGGCGCTGGCGGCGCGCGCCAAGTCCGGCGATGCGGCGTTCTTTCACGCCGCCCCGCGCCTCACGCCACGCCGCCGCCTCGACGAAACGCGCGCCGCGCGCCAGCCCGTGCTGCGCTGGAAAAAATCTCCGCCGACCAGCCAGGCGGCGGAGTAAGGCGCGCCGGGAGCGCAAGGAGCGCGTACGCTATTGTGCGTGTAGCGCCGCCGCGAACGTCCGTCCGTTTCGGGTTGTCTCGCCAGCATCGCCCCCTTATCCTTGAGCCGCGATACGGTGGGTGCGGCTCCCGCCGGCGTATCAGGCGTACGCGTCCGCCGATTCCGGAGCTGACGGAACGGAGAGGGAGGGCGCGCATGAAAATCGCCGACATCTTGCATCGCAAGGGCGGCCATCTCATCACGGTCCGGCCGGACGACACGATCGCCATGGCGGCAGGCGTAATGACCGCCAAAGGCATCGGAGCGCTTCTCGTGTGCGAGCTCGGCGGCCGTTTCCTTGGCTTGCTGTCCGAGCGCGACGTCGTGCAGGCTATTTCGCGCCAGCGCGACAACGTCGCCACCCTGCGCGTCGACGACGTGATGACCCGCGATGTCGTCGTGTGCACGCCGGCCGACAGCGTCAAGCACATGATGGCCGTCATCACCAATCGTCGCGCCCGCCACGTTCCGGTGCTCGAGGACGGCAAGCTGGTCGGGATCGTCTCGGTCGGCGACGTGCTCAAATCGCGCCTCGATGAAGCGGTCGAGGAAGCGAACGTGCTGCGCGACATTTCGATGGCGACGCGTGGGTAGGCTCGGGTCGCAGTCCAAGCCCCATCGTCCCATTCCCGTCGTCGGGCCCTACTTTCCGTCGCGCGCTCGTCCTCGGTCCTTCGACAAGCTCAAGACGAGGAGATCAAAAGAATCCTTATGCCGAGCCTGTCGAAGCATGAGCCTGTCGAGGTTCGAGAATTAGTCGGGTCGAACTTCGACTAATTGAGCTTTCCGGGAAGCTGCCTGATCGCATCGTCGATAAGCGCATCCGATTTCGCTGGGTCGAGGCGCTCGGCGATGAGCCGTCCAGCCACCTGCACGGCGAGATCGACCGCGGCGGCGCGTACTTCGGCGAGCGCGCGCGCCTCTTCTTGCGCGATGTGCTGGAGCGCGAGCTGTTCGCGGCGCCGCAGAGCCGCTTCGAGATCGGCCTGGGCCTCGGCCGACAGGCGCTCGGCCTCGCCCTTGGCGTGCTCGACGATCGCCTCGGCTTCCTTCATCGCGTCGCGATGCTTTCGCTGATATTGCGCCAGAAGATCCTGAGCTTCCTCGCGAAGCTGCGTCGCCCGCTCGAGATCGGCCTTGATCTTGGCGGCACGCTCGTCGAGCGCGCCGGCGATCAGTTTGCCGATCGGTTTGGCCGTTAGCGCGATGAAGATTACGAACCCCATCGCGACCCAGAACTCCGGGGTGGCAAGCATTACCCGCGCTCCCGCAGCACCTGCTCGGCGGTCCGTTCGGCGTCGCCGATCGGCACGTCCATCCCGACGAGGCGCGACGCCGCCGCGCGGGCCGCCTCGGCGGCGACGCTCCTGAGGCCGGCGGTCGCCTCACCCTTCGCCTTGGCGATGCGCGCTTCTGCTTCCTTCGTCCTGCCGGTGAGCGCCGCGGCAAGCTCGGCCTGGCGCGCCGCTGCCGCTTCGGCGAGCTCAGCCGAGGTTTCGCGCGTCATGGCGAGCGCCTGGGCGCGCGCTTCGGCGCGTAGCTTTTCGTACGCCGCCATCGCCGCCTCAGCTTCCGACTTGAGCGCCGCGGCCTTGTCGAGATCGTCGCGAATGCGCTCGGCGCGCGTCTCCAGAACTTCGGAGATGCGCGGCAGCGCCACGCGCGCCATCAGCAGGTAGAGAACGATGAAGCTGATCGCGAGCCAAACGAGCTGCGGCGGGAAATCGGCGAAATGAAGCTGCGGCATTGCAACCTCGCGGAAGCACGCCCGATTCGTGCCGTCAGAACACGAACAGGATGAGCATCGCGATCACCAACGCGAACAGCGCGATCGCTTCGGTCAACGCGAAGCCGAGAAGAACGTTGCCGAACACCTTCGGCGCCGCCGCGGGATTGCGAATCGCCGCCGACACGAAATTGCCGAAGATGTTGCCGATGCCGACGCCGACGCCGGCAAGCGCGATGGTGGCGAGACCGGCGCCGATCAGCTTGGCCGCTGCTGGATCCATGGTGGAGTTTCCTTTCTGTCTTTGGATAAAAGATTGCGGGACGGCGCGGAATGCTCCATCTCAATGATGCATGTGGATCGCGTCATTGAGATAGAGGCAGGTGAGGATCGTAAAGACATAGGCCTGCAAAAATGCGATGCCGATCTCGAGTCCTGTCAGGGCGACGACGAAGGCCAGCGGCGCCCAGCCGAGCAAGACGCCCAACGCGACGACGAAGCCGGCGAAAACCTTGAGCATGGTGTGCCCGGCCATCATGTTGGCGAATAGCCGCACCGACAGGCTCACCGGACGAATGAGATACGACAAGATCTCGATCGGGACGAGAAGCGGCAGCAGCGCCACGGGCACGCCATGTGGCACGAAGAATCTCAGGAATCCTACGCCGTGGCGCGCGAAGCCGATTATCGTGACGCCGACGAAGACGACGAAGGCCAGCGCGAAAGTGACGATGATGTGGCTCGTCACCGTGAATGTATAAGGGACCATCCCCAGGAGATTGCAGAACAGGATGAACATGAACAGGGTGAAGACGAACGGAAAATACTTCCGTCCGGCGCTGCCGACGTTCTCTTGCAGCATGTTGGCGATGAATTCGTAACTCATCTCGGCGACCGACTGCAGTCGTCCCGGGACCATCGCCCGGCCGCGCATGCTGTAGACCATGAGAAAAGTGACCAGCCCGACGGCGATCACCATAAACAGCGCCGAGTTGGTGAACGAAACGTCGAGGCCGCCGATTTCGGCCGGGGCGAGGCGCTTGATCTCGAACTGCTCGAGAGGACTGTGCTGTTCCGCCACGGACCCCTTCCTCGTCACTCGCGGTTGGTGGAACCCGACGGCCCTCGCCGCGTTTGATCCTTTCCCCACCCGCCGCCCGCCGCGCGAATGGCGCGGTGGACGTTCAGCATCGCGGCGGCGAACCCGAGGACCAGCATGACCAGCAAGAAGATCGGCCGCGTGCCGAACCAACCGTCAAGCCACCATCCGACCGCCGCGCCGACGCCTATGCCGGCGATCATCTCGACCAGCACCCGATAGGCGATCCCCATCTGGCGATGCGACGATGTCGGCTCTGGCGACGGCGACTGCTCGGCGCGCGCCTCACGCAGCCGGGCCTCCAGGTCCTCGAGCGAGGGCGGAGTCTTTTTTTCGGCCATCTTGGGAGCGCTCGTTTGCAAGTGGCGCCCCCGCGATAGCTCGCCCGGCGGCGCCGACGGCGCCTTAAACGCGGCGCAACATAAGAGCCGGGAAAGGGGCTGTCAAGGAGCGATAAAGCTTTTCCGTCAGCGTGTTAGGCACGATCACGCGGTCGCCCGAATGCGCTCGGCGCCGCGCAGATCGACCGACACGATCTGCGAGATTCCCCGTTCCGCCATGGTGACGCCGAACAGACGGTGCATGCGCGCCATGGTCAGGCGGTGGTGCGTCACCAGGAGAAAGCGGGTGCCGGTCGTCATGGCGGTGTCCTCGAGGAGCGTGCAGAACCGGTCGACGTTGGCGTCGTCGAGCGGCGCATCGACCTCGTCCAGCACGCAGATCGGCGCAGGGTTGGTGAGAAACACCGCGAACAACAGGGCCAACGCGGTCAAGGCCTGCTCGCCGCCCGAAAGTAGCGACAGCGATTGCAGCTTCTTGCCGGGCGGGCTCGCCATAACCTCGAGTCCGGCCTCGAGCGGATCGACGTCGTTCGCCGGCGCCGGCATCGCCGGCACGGTCTGCACGTCGCCCTCGGCCGGGGGCGGCGGCGTCGGAATCGCCAGCGCCAAATGCGCTCGTCCGCCGCCGAACAGCCGGATGAACAGGTCCTGAAAGTGCTTGTTGACCTTGGCGAACGCGGCGAGCAGCCGTTCGCGTCCCTCGCGGTTGAGGCTGGCGATGCCGTGACGCAGACGCGCGATCGCCGCCACCAGGTCCTCTTTCTCGCTGCGCATCGTCGCCAATTGCTGCTCGACCTCGGCGGCCTCCTGCTCGGCGCGTAGATTGACCGGGCCCATCGTGTCCCGTTCCTTGGTCAGGCGCTCGAGACGATTGGCGATCTGTTGCATCGCCGGCAGTTCGCTTTCGGGCGTCAGGCCGCCGACGGCGAGCGTATCGTCCGGCGCGCAATCGAGACGCTCGCGGATTGCCTGCGCGATTTCGTCGCGATGGCCGACCGCCTGGTCGCGCAGCGCCTCGGCGCGCACGCGTTCCTCGCGCTGGGTCGCCAGCTCGCCCTCGATCGCCTTGAGCGCGCGATCGGCTGCGGCGACGCGCGTTTCCGCCTCGCTCAGGCGGTCGGCGGCGGCGCGGCGGCACGCCTCGGCTTCCTCGATGCGATCGAATAGCGCATCACGTTCGCAAGCGATCTCGCCCGGCCGGCGGGCGAGGCGGGCCTGCTCGGCATTCGCCGCCGACTCGCGCTCGGCCAGCGCCGCGATTTGTCGGCGCGCGCCTTCAGCGCGATCGGTCCACATCGCGAGTTCATCGCCGAGCGCCGCGATGCGCTGGGTCCGGATCTCGGCTTCGCGCGCCAAGCGCCCGTGCGCCCCTTGCAGCTCGGCGAGATTGGCTCGCGCCATCGACAGACGGCCGCGATCGGCAGTAAGTTTGTCACGCTGCGCGCGCGCCTCCGGCATCGCCGCCAGCCGCATCCGCGCGTTCTCGAGCCGGGCTTCGTCTTGCGCCAAATTGGCGTGCGCCCGATGCGCTTCCTCGTTCAGCACCTGCAATCGCGTTGCGTCGCTCGCCTCGGCGCGTGCTTGCGCCGATTCCTCGCTTCGTACCGCGGCGAGGGCGGCGCTGGCTTGGCGCGCGGCGTCGCGCGCCTGTTGCTCGGCAAGCTGCGTCGCGCGCGCCGAGGTCTCGGCCGATCCGAATCGAATCTGGGCGCCCTCGAGTTCGACCGCCGCCGCCGCGCGCGCACGTTTCAGCTTGTCGAGGCGGTTGCGTTGCGCAAGCCGTGTCGCGGCGGAAGTCGGCGTGCCGGGCGTGACGACGAATCCGTCCCAGCGCCAGAGGCCGCCGTCGCGGCTGACCAGGCGTTGTCCCTGCTTCAAGCCCCGCGCCAATTTCTCGCCGGCCGCGGCGTCGTCGACTACGCCGATCTGCGCCAATCGCAACGCCAGCGCCGGCGGCGCCTTGACATGATCGGCCAATGGCTCGGCGCCTGCGGGAAGGGCGGGCGCGTCTGGCGCTGGTCCCTTGGGCTTGCGCCAGTGGACAGGCGCGTTGGCCTCGAGCGCCGCTGTCAGGTCGTCGCCGAGCGCCGCGCCGAGCGCCGTTTCGTGTCCCGGCGACACCG
This sequence comes from Alphaproteobacteria bacterium, assembly GCA_035250945.1. Taxonomy (GTDB): domain Bacteria; phylum Pseudomonadota; class Alphaproteobacteria; order CACIAM-22H2; family CACIAM-22H2; genus DATFES01. The sequence goes on from DATFES010000066.1 coordinate 5,922, forward strand.
AAACATGATCGAGAACGAGATCGAACTCGTTGCCGCCGCCAGTTCCAAGCGCCGCCTCCAATCCGCCGATCTCGGCGGCAACGCGGCCAAGTTCGGCCTCCGCGGCGGCGAGTCGGGCGCGCGCACCCACTTCTTCTTCGAACGCCGCACGCCGCGCCGCTTCGGCGTTTTCGGCCGCGGCTTCGGCCGCCGACTGCATGGTTTGCGCCGCCTGTACCGGATCATCGGCGCTAACGGCGACACTCCGCGCCGCGATCGCGGCCTCGAGGAGCGCGCGCTCACGGGCGATTTCCGCGATTCGCGCGCCATCGGCGGCGATCCGCTGCGCCAGCTCGTCGTTTTGCCGCCGCAACGCGGCGCGTTCGGCGTCGCCGGCGGCGATCGATTCCGTGGACTGCGCCACATCGGCGTCGATTACGTCCACCTCGGCGCGCGCCGCATCGAGCGCGATCTCGCTCGCCCGCAGCGCGTCGAGCGCGCCTGCGTCGGCGCCGACGAGATTTGCGCGCTCGGCCGAGAGGCGCGCCAATGCGTCGCTTGCCTCCGCGAGATGTCGCTCTTCGCGCTCGCGGTCGGCGGCGAGATGGGCCAGCCGCGCCGCGACCTCCTCGAGCTGCAGGGCGACCCGCCGCTCGTCGGCCTCGAGTTGCTCGCGCGCCAGGCCGAGCCGGGCGAGCGACGTCGCCGCCTCGGCTTCCGCGCGACGCAATTCCGGGAGGGTTGCCTGCGCATCGGCGAGCGCGGTGGAGGCGCTTGCTGCGCGCTGGGTGATCTCGGCCACCAGCCGCTCGGCGACGGCGAGCCGCTCCAAGGCGGCGTCGCGCGCGGCGCTCGCGTCGCGCCAGCGCAGATGCATGAGCAGCGCTTCGGCGCGCCGGATGAGATCGCTCATGTTGCGGTAGCGCGCCGCCTGGCGGGCCTGTTTGCGCAGGCCTTGATACTGCCCGTCGAGCGTGACGATCACGTCGTCGAGCCGCGCCAGGTTGGTTTCGGCGGCGCGAAGTTTGAGCTCGGCCTCGTGACGGCGCGAATGGAGCCCGGAGATGCCTGCCGCCTCTTCGAGCAACGCCCGGCGCTCGGTCGGCTTGGCGGCGATGATGGCGCTGATGCGCCCCTGGCTCACCAGCGCCGGCGAGTGCGAGCCGGTTGCGGCGTCGGCGAACATGAGCTGCACGTCGCGCGCGCGCACCTCGCGGCCGGCGATGCGATAGGCCGATCCCTCGCCGCGCTCGATGCGTCGGCTTACTTCGATTTCGGGCAAGTCGTTGAACGCGGCGGGCGCCTTGCGGGCCGCGTTGTCCAGGATCAACGCGACTTCGGCGACGTTGCGCGACGGACGGTCGGCCGTTCCGGCGAATATGACGTCGTCCATTTCGCCGCCGCGCATTTGCCGGGCGCGATTTTCGCCCATCACCCAGCGCAGCGCCTCGACAAGATTCGACTTGCCGCAACCGTTGGGCCCGACGATGCCGGTCAGACCCGGCTCGATGGCGAGCTCGGTCGGTTCGACGAACGACTTGAAGCCGTAGAGACGGAGCTTGGTGAACTGCATTCGTCAGATCCGTCGCGGAGGGCGAATGCCGCCGGCCCCGTTCATGACCGGCCGACCAGCGGTTTGAGCACTTTATCGAGTTCCTGGAACGTCGCCGCGCCACGATGTTTTTGGCCGTTGATGATCAAGGTTGGCGTCGAGCTCACCTCGAACTCGCGTTCGCCGCGCAAACGCTGCGCCAGCACTTCGTTCTGGACCTCTTGGTTCTTCAGGCAGGCGTCGAAGGCGTCTTCCTGCATCCCGCCGAGTTTGGCGAGGCGCTTCATGGCGGCGCTGGCTTGGCTCTGGTCGGCGAGCGCCCAGTTGCGCTGCTGCTTGAAGAACGCGTCGAGGAAGCTGAAGTATCGCTCCGGCCCCGAGCAACGCGCGATCATCGAACCGTGCAGCGCCAAACGGTCGAGCGGAAAATCGCGATAGATGAACCGCACCAGCCCCTTATCGATGTAGCTCGACTTGAGGTCGGGGAAGGCGTCGGCGTGGAAGTTGGCGCAGTGCGGACAGGTGAGCGAGGCGTATTCGATGATTGTCACCGGCGCCGATGCGAGGCCCATCACCATGTCGTCCCCCTCCCGCCGCGGCGCCAGCGCCTTGGGGTCGATGGGTGACTGGGCGAGCAACGGCTCGCCCGCCTTGGGAGCGCTCTGCGCCAACGCGGGCAGGGCCCCTACCAGGGCCCCGGCCAAGGATCCGAGAACGGCCAAGCCAAGCAAGATATTACGGTTCATGTCCGCTATGCCCACAAGATGTTGTGCATCCTAACGATTCTAGCCCCGACTCGACAAGGCGATTTCCGGCGCTTTTGGCGCGTCTTCGAGCCAAACCGCCAACCCCTTGGCGATACTTAGGATTTATCGCTCCCGCGCGCCAGGGCAACGCCCAGGCGGGCAAGCGAAGCCGCCAGATCAGGATCGGCGACATGCCGCAGGCGGTCGGCGACCGCCGCCTCGGCGTCGCGGTCGCGATCCGACGGCGGGGAAACCGGCGCGCGGCCGGTCGGCAGGGGCGCTTGAACGAGGCGTAGCCGGGACACCGCACGATGACCGACGAACGCGTTGACGCGCTCGACCAGCTGGTCCGCGACGAGCTGTAGCTCCAAGGCATCGGCGCCGGCGACGCGGATCGTCAACGCCCCGCCCTCGCCCGCCGGGCCGCCCGATAGCTTTTCGGGCAGCGTCGAGGAGGCAAACCGCGGACCGACGATCGCCGTCCACTCGCCGACTATGGCCGCGAACGCCCTGCCGCGTCGGGCCAGCGTCGGGCGCGTGATCTTGGCCATCTGTTGCCCGATGGCGCGCAGCGCCATTTTCTCGTCCCTCAAGCTCGAGCCGGTTTCAACCACGGCTTACCTCTATGCTATGGTCGCCGGCGGCGCGGCACAACGCCAAGTCCGTTAAGCTGCGCCGCTAGGCGCATGAACGATTCCCGCGAGCTTGCTCCCATCCTTCTGCGTTGGTACGACCGCCACGCGCGGACATTGCCGTGGCGCGCACGTCGCGGCGAACGGCCCGATCCGTATCGCGTCTGGCTCGCCGAAATCATGCTGCAGCAGACCACGGTGCCGGCGGTCGCGCCGTTTTTCCGCCGCATTGTCGCCCGGTGGCCGACCGTCGCGGCGCTTGCCGAAACGCCGCTCGACGACGTCTTGCGCGCCTGGGCCGGACTCGGGTATTACGCGCGGGCGCGCAACTTGCACAAATGCGCGCGCGTCATCGTCGCCGAGCATGGCGGGCGATTTCCAGACGACCAAAGCGCCTTGCGCAAGCTGCCCGGAATCGGCCAGTACACCGCAGCGGCGATCGCGGCCATCGCTTTCGATCGTCCGGCGGTGGTGATCGACGGCAACGTCGAACGCGTCGTTGCGCGACTTAACGCGATCGACATCCCATTGCCGAAAGGCCGGCGGGCCATTGCCGACGCCACCGCCGCTCTCGCGCCGGTTTCCCGGTCCGGCGATTTCGCGCAAGCGATGATGGACTTGGGCGCGACGATCTGCACCGTGCGCGCCCCGCGCTGCATGCTGTGTCCGTGGAACGAATTTTGCGCCGCGCGGCGGAGCGGCGAGCCCGAGCGCTATCCGCGCCGCCTCCGCAAGACCGCCAAGCCGATGCGGCGCGGCATCGCCTTCTTTCTACGCCGCGCCGACGGCGCGGTTTGGCTGCGCCGGCGCCCCGAGCGGGGGCTGCTCGGCGGCATGATGGAGGTGCCCTCGACGCCATGGCGGGAGCGGGCATGGAGCGATGCCGCGGCGCGGCGCGCTGCGCCGATGGCGCTGGCCTGGCATGAACTTCCCGGTGAGGTGCGCCACGGCTTCACCCATTTCGCGCTCGAGCTGAAAGTATGGGCGGCGCGCGTCGGCCGCGCCGCCATGCGCGACGAGCGGCTCGCCTTCGACGATGGCGAGTGGGTGGCGGTCGACCGGCTCGACGAGTTGGCGCTGCCGACCTTGATGAAGAAGGTCGTCGCCCACGCGCTCAAGGTTGAAGAAGACTGATCGGCAGCGTGCGAGGAGCGCGCAGCGGTCGGTGGCATCGAGGGCCCGCGGCAAAGTTTCGTCTAGACGAAAGTATAGTCGCTCCAACTAATGCCCTCTAATTGCTTATCATTTCAGTTAAGATTTATCGTTAACTATTTGAATTTAGAAAAAATTGATGAAAAATGTTGGGATTTTGCTAATAATTAGTTAACGGGTTTTACAGGGGAGACCCGCATCATGGCGCTCAGCGACCAGGATTTCGGCCTGCTGCAAAGAACGGTCGACGCGATCCTCGAACGGATCGCCGAACTGCATCTTTCCTACGCCGTCGAGACCGATTTTCGTCCGCTCGTCGCGTATCTCAAGGCCAACAAGGCCTATTTGATCAACCCGACCTTCGATCCCGAACGCTCGGACTTGTCGAGCGATGCGTTCTGGCTTCGCATCTTCGACG
>DATFES010000074.1:0-2745 GCA_035250945.1 Alphaproteobacteria bacterium
GTCGTCACACGCGGATATCGACGACCGCCGCGCGCCGCAAATCGCGGAGATAGCGGCGCGCCGCAAGGTCGAGCCGTTGCCTTGTAATCTGCTCGGCGATCTCTTCGCGGCTCGGAAGGTTCGTGTTTTTCGGCTCGTCGCGCTCGCAGACCATCAACGCCAGCAGGCCGCCGTCGAGACGAATCGGCTCGCTGAGTTCGCCGATTTTCAGACGCAGCACCGCGGGCCGAATCGCCGGCGCCAGGTCGCCGACGCGAAAGCGCTGCGGAGCGCCGCCGAATTGGGCGCCGAGTTCCTTGGCGGCGCGCTCCATGTCGTCGCAGCCTTTGACGATTTCGCGTACCTGTTGCAGAAGTTCGCCTTGCGAGCGCACTTCCGCGTCGCCGGCGCCGCGCGGCAGCGCCATGACCATCTGCGCAAGCGAAACCGTCGCGTCTTCCGGCAGCGCACCGGATGTGGAACGGCGGTCACGCAACAAATAGATATAGTAACCGGCCACCGATCGAACTGGCGGCGTAATCTGGCCGCGCTGCAAAGGAGCGATGGCGTTGTTGATCGCCTCGTCGAACTGACCGACGGGAACCCAGCCGATATCGCCGGCGCTGGCCGCCGACGCGCTCTGCGAGAACTGCTGAGCGATCGCCGAGAAGGGCGCGCCCCGCACCATTTGATCGATCAGACCCTGGGCCGTCTGTCGCACCTCCTCGTCCTGCTCGGGAGTGTCGACGGCAAGGAAGATTTCGGCGAGAAGGTTCTCGGCCGATCCCTGCGCACTTTGCAGCCGGGCAAGCTGCTCATCGATCTCGTCGTCGGAGACATCGAAGGTCGAGCGCAATCGCCGCTCGACCACCTTTCGCCACGCCAATCCGGTACGGACTTGTTCGTAGACCGTCGATCGCTCGACCCCGTTTTGCTCGATGAAGCGTTGGAAGCCCCCTCGGCCAAGGCGATTGGCTTGTTCGATGCGCCCCACCGCCTGTTGCAGTTCATTCTCGGTTACGCCGATGCCGAGCCGCTCGGCCTCCTGCCGCTGTAGCTTCTCGTCGATAAGCGCGCGGATGATCTGCGGCTGAATCCTGCGGCGATTTTCGGGCGTGTCGGGCAGGTTCGAGGAAACGAGCACGAGGCGTAAACGACTGTTGAGATCGTAGAGCGAAACCACGTCGTCATTGACCAGCGCCACAATGCGTTGAACGTCTTGCGCCGCGCCTTGGCCGCCAAGCCCGGCGATCAGGACGACCAGCATCACGAGAATACGGAATACCTGCATTTTGCGCCGAATCGCGGTGAAGGCCTGGCTGCGCCCGAACCCGAGCACGTCGTGAGCGACCTTATACGACCTTCGGCTGCCCAGGGGCAATCGCCGCCCGCGCTCTCCGATCATGGCTCATCCGTCCTCGAGATGAAGCAGCATGGTTACGCCGAGCATCGTGAATACCGCGGTTGGCGCCCATGCGGCGAGCGCAACCGGAATCGTCCCGTTCTGGCCCAATGCGCCGACGAGTTTCGTGAGGAAGAACAGGGCAAACCCGGCGCCGATCCCCGATATTAGCAACGCGCCGGCGCCGCCGAGCCGCGGCGGTCGCAGCGAGAAAGTCGCGGCGACGAGGACCATCGCCGCCAACAGCAACGGCACGGCAAGCAGACTTTGGAAATGCAATCGGTGGCGCAACGCGGAAAATCCGGCTCGATCGAGAATGGCGATGAAGCCGGGCAGGTCCCAGAACGAGATGGTCTCGGGCGAAGCGAAACTGTCGTGGATGCGCGCGCGCGTCATTTCCGTCGGCAGATTGAACAAACGCTCGAAGCGCGGCGCGCGGTCCGGGCCGGACAACCACGCGTCGCGGATCAGCCAATACCCTTCCTCCAAACGCGCCGATCCGGCATCGATCCGGCTTACGAAGCGGTCGGGATTCTCGAAGTTGAGGATAACGACATCGTAGAGCTCCATTTCCTGCGACGAAACGCGCAGTGCATGGACGACCGAGTTCGTCACCCCGTCGGCCTGGCGGAGCCAGAATCCGGTCGGCGACACAGCCAGTAGGCTTGGCCGGCCGCGAAGGAACCGCGCTTCGTCCTGCTCAAAGCGCAAATAAAAGGCGGCGGCGATGGGGTTCAGCACGGCGATGGTGACGGCGCCGACGACAAGCGCAAGCGTCACCGCGGGAAACAGGAACTGCCAGACGGAGACTCCCGCTGCCCGCACGACGGTAAGCTCGTGGCTGCGCGTGAGACGCCAAAATGTCAGCATCGTTGCGAAGAGGAGCACGAAGGGCGTCAGTTGCTGGGCGAGTTCGGGAAGGCGCAGCAGCGCCATCGTCACGACCACTCCAAAAGTCGCGGCTGGCCGGCCGGCGGCGCGGCGCAACAACTCGATCGTGTCGAACAACAGCACGGTGACCAGCAGGCCGCAAAATACGACCGCGATCCAGAACAGGAAGTTGCGCCCGATATAGACCGACAGCGTAGGCGATATGTGCATCGTCCGATCGTCCCCTCGAAGCCTACTCCGCGATCGCGTGCGCCGACGCCAATCGTCGCCGCGGCCAATCGTTAAGCAGCCACCATCCGGCGATCAAGGCCGGAACGATCGGGCCGACGTAGATCAGGACTGTCGTCGCGGGAATCCGCACCGCCAGATTGGCGACGGCGATCGCCAACGACTGCAGGAGAATTACGATGACGACCGCGGCGAACACCCTGCGGCCATGGCCTCGGCGATTGAACTCGCCGGAGAGCAGCGCC
>DATFES010000081.1:0-8250 GCA_035250945.1 Alphaproteobacteria bacterium
TCCCGTAGACGGCTCGGAAAACGCCGACCGCGCGGTCCGTCACGTCGTCAAGCTCGTCAAGGACGGCGAGCCGATCGAGATTCATCTCATCAACGTCCAGCCGCCCTTCCACGGCGACGTGACGACATTTGTCGGCAAAAAAACGGTCGACGATTACCACCGCGAGGAGGCCGAAAAAGCGCTCGTGTCGGCCAGGCAGATACTCGACGAGGCGGGGGTGAAGTACAAGACGCACATCGCCGTCGGCTCCGCGGGCGAGACCGTGTGCGAATTCGCCAAGCGGCTCGGGATCGACAAGATCATCATGGGGACGCGCGGGCTCGGCGGACTCGCCGGGCTGCTCATGGGCTCGGTCGCCACCGGTGTCATCAAGAACGCGCACGTCCCAGTGACGCTAGTCAAGTGATGGCGTTCGCGCCGCTGCGCATCTCCGTCGCCCCCTCGCGGCCGATTTTCACCCGCCGACCCCTGGACCGCCCGGCGAGCCTCCCTAAGTAAGTGCGCGTCCGTTAAAGTCTGGGGGGATCGCAATGGAATGGCTGACCAGCCCCGAGATTTGGGCGAGCCTGCTAACGCTGACGGCGCTCGAGATCGTCCTCGGCATCGACAATATCGTCCTCATCGCGATCATCGCCTCGGGCCTGCCGGAGCGTGAGCGCGACCGGGCGCGCTTCATCGGACTGTCGGTCGCGTTGGTCACGCGGCTCCTGCTTCTATTCACCATCACTTGGATGGCCGGCCTCACCCGGCCGATGTTTCACCTTTTGCAGCATCCGTTCTCGGGCCGCGATTTGATCATGCTGGCCGGCGGCATGTTCTTGATGGTCAAGGCCGTGCGCGAGATCCATTACGCCGTGGAGGAGGCGGGCGAACCGGACTCGACGCGCCGCGCCGGGACGTTCCGCGCGGCGGTGGCGCAGATCGTCGCGCTCGATATCATTTTCTCGCTCGACTCGGTGATCACCGCCGTCGGAATGGCGCAGGAGCTGTGGGTCATGGCGACCGCCGTCGTCGTCTCGGTCGCGGTCATGTTGGCCGCCTCGGGGCCGATCATCGATTTCGTCCATCGTCATCCGACGGTCAAGATGCTGGCGCTTGCCTTCGTGTTGCTGATCGGCATGGCGCTGGTCGCCGAAGGGTTCGCGTTCCACATCCCCAAGGGCTACCTCTATTTTGCCATGGCCTTTTCGGTACTCGTCGAGGCGCTCAATGTGGCGGTATCGCGCCGCCGCCGCCGGGCGCGGGCCCGCGCCGCACGCGGCGCTTCGGGCAACTGAAGGCCGAGCGATTGTCCCCACCGGTGGCGGGGTTGCATCGCCGCGTCTGACCTGATACGCCACCGCCCGCATCGCGCGCGTGAGCGGAGTCCGCCACTTATGACCTACGTCGTCACCGAAGCCTGCATCAAGTGCAAGTACATGGATTGCGTGGAAGTGTGCCCGGTCGATTGCTTCTACGAGGGCGAGACGATGCTGGTCATCAAGCCGGACGAGTGCATCGATTGCGGGGTGTGCGAGCCGGAATGCCCGGCCGAAGCCATCGTGCCTGACACCGACCCCGGCGCCGAGCGATGGGTCGAGGTCAATCGCCAGTACGCCGAGGCTTGGCCGAACATCACCCGCAAAGGCGAGGCGCCAACGGATGCCGACCAGTTCAAGGGGGTCGAGGGCAAGTTCGAGCGGTATTTCAGTCCTGATCCCGCGAAGCGATAACGGACAATCTTCCTAAGAGCCTGCGATGAATCGCCGCCTTCGGGCGGCGAACGGTTTAATCTGCGCTAATTTCGTGTTATATGAATAATTCGTTAGGGCGAGCAGGTTCGCCACCTTCTCCAAGGCGGTCTTTGGCCGCGCGAAGGGGAGGTTAAGTCCAAGATAAGGCTGCAATAAAGTCCGCTGGACGCGACTTTGCGGGGGGCGTCCAACACTGGGGCTTTGCTGTCGCCCGACGGTATCGAACGGAGCACGCAAGGCATGCGCAAAGTTTCCCGAGAGACCAACGAGACCGGCTTTAGCGTCGGCGATCATGTCGTCTATCCGACCCACGGCGTGGGCAAGATCACCCTCGTCGAAACGCAGGAGATCGTCGGCCAGAAGCTCCGGCTGTTCGTCATCCTCTTCGACAAGGACCGCATGACGCTCCGCGTTCCGGTGGCCAAGGCCAAGACGGCCGGCTTGCGTCGCCTGTGCACGCGCAAGGAGATGCAGACGGCGCTCGCCACGCTCAAGGGCCGCTCGCGCGTGAAGCGCACGATGTGGAGCCGGCGCGCGCAGGAATACGAGGCCAAGATCAATTCGGGCGATCCGAAATCGATCGCCGAGGTGGTTCGCGACTTGCATCGCAACGCCGGCCAGCCGGACCAGTCCTTCAGCGAGCGTCAGATGTACCAGGCGGCGCTGGGACGGCTGGTCAGCGAGTTCGCCGCGGTCGAGCGCATCTCCGAGGAAACCGCGACGCAGCGCGTCGAGGCGATGCTCAAGGCGGCCTGAACGCCCGCAAATCCTGCCCAACGGGCGCGGTCGGGCGCGGCAGGCCCGTCCGCGCCCTTTTTGTTTGCAGGCTGGCGGCGTATCTTCGCGATTCGATGCCTGACAGCGAGAAATTCGCCAGCCTTCGCCGCGTGCGGCGGGTTTGGGCCGTGGCGGCGATTCACGGCGAAGCGGCGCGCCTCGCCGCATTGCATGTCGAACTGGCGCGCCGGCTGTCGACCGGCGACCGTATCATCTACCTCGGCAACTATCTCGGTCGCGGGCGCGAGGTTCTGGCGACGATCGACGAATTGCTGCGCTTTCGGCGCTGGGCGATCGCGCGGCCCTTGGCGTTCGCCAGCGACGTCGTCTATCTCCGCGGCTGCCAGGAAGAGATGTGGCAGAAATTGTTGCAACTCCAGTTCGCCGTCAATCCGCGCGAGGTGTTCGATTGGATGCTGGGCCAAGGCGTCGACGCGACGCTTGCCGCCTATGGCGGCAATCTCAACCGCGGCATGGCGGCGGCGCGTGACGGCGCGCGGGCGATCACCCGCTGGACGGCCGATATCCGGCAGGCGATGGCCGCGCGCCCGGGCCATCAAACTTTGATGAGCGCGCTGCGCCGCGCCGCATTCACCGAGGGCGGCGAACTGCTCTTCGTGCATGCCGGCGTCGATCCGGCCCGCCCGCTGGCGGCGCAAAGCGACACCTTGTGGTGGGGTTCGCCGGCCTTCGCCAAGCTCGACGAAGCCTATGAGGGCTTTCACCTGGTGGTGCGTGGATTCGATCGCACGCACGCCGGGTTGCGCAATGAGACGCCGATCATGCGCACACGCCATACGCTCACCATCGACGGCGGCTGTGGATTCGGCGGCCGGCTTGCCGCGGCGTGCATATCGCGCGACGGCGATATCGCCGACCAGATCATCGTTTGAGCCGCGCTTTTGCACTCAATTGTTAATGTCCGCGCGGGATTTAGGGACAATTCGATCGAAAATAGTCATCGAATGGCAACCCCGGCGTCACAGCCATCCGGTTAGCCTTTCCTCGCTCACGCCGGTGATCCGCGATCGGCCGGCTGCCGTAACATCGCTAGGCGCGTCGCACGCCCGCGCGTGCCGACGCGACGGGGAAGGCGGAAATGACGCATTTCGACGACACCGAAACCCAGCGCGCCAATCTGGCCTATATCAAAGCGTCGATGCGCGCGCCGCTGCTGTCGCGCGAGCGCGAGTTCGAACTGGCGCGACGTTGGCGCGAGGCGGGCGATCAGACTGCGTTGCACGAGCTGATCGTCGCTTACGCGCGCTTGGTCGTGGCGATCGCCGCGAGGTTGCGCAATTACGGACTGCCGTTCGGCGATTTGATCCAGGAGGGCAATCTCGGCCTGCTACAAGCCGCGCAACGCTTCGAGCCCGAGCGCGAGGTGCGTTTCTCGACATACGCGGCGTGGTGGATTCGCTCGCAGATGCAGGACTTCATCTTGCGCAATTGGTCGATCGTCCGCACCGGGACCACGGCGGCGCAGAAATCGCTGTTCTTCAATCTGCGGCGCCTGCGCGCGCGAATCGACGACCCGACCGGCGGCGCGCTGTCCGATGCGAATGCGGAAAAGATCGCCGCGACGCTCGGCGTCGGCGCCCGCGATGTCGTCGACATGGACGCGCGGCTATCGGGCGGAGACTTGTCGCTCAACGTGGCGCCCGGTGAGGATGGCGTCGGCGAGATGCAGGATTTCCTGGTCGACCCGCGCCCATCGCCCGAAACCACGACGATGCACACCCATGACGAAGCGATCCGCTTACGCTGGCTCGCCGAGGCGATCTCGGAGCTGAGTCCGCGCGAGCGCGCGGTGATCAGCGAGCGCCGGCTGCGCGAGGACAACATCACGCTCGAAACGCTCGGCCACGCCTTCGGCGTGAGCAAAGAGCGCGTGCGCCAGATCGAGCACCGCGCCCTCGGCAAGCTGAAAATGGCGCTCGAGCGCCGCTTCGCCCAACCGTGAGGCTACGTTCGGGCGAACGGACGCACCGCCGACTCAGTCGGCGACGATCTTGACGCGATCGCCGGGCGCGAGGCGGGCGCCGGCGGCAAGCCCGTTGAGCACCTCGAAGCGTCGGCGTTTGTCGCTCTCGACCTGCATCCGCTGCGCGATCGAGTCGACGGCGTCGCCCGCCCGTACGGTGACGACGCGAATGCGCAGCGGCGTCAGCGTGCGTCGCTCGTCGGCGGTCAGCTTGTGGAACGAATAGGTCGTGCGACGAAACGCCTCGTTCAGCCCTGCGGTGTCCGCCGGTTTGGCGACGAACAGAAAACGGTAGATCGTCCGCTCGTCAAAGCGGATTGCGACCAGACGAATGTCATAGGTCGCGCCCTGGCTGGTGATCCGCGTCGCCGCGGTCGCCGCCGGCAGGCCGTTGATGTCGATCGGTTCGAGCCCGACCAGGTTGACGCCGCGCGCCCACACGGCGCGGATGTATTCGGCCATGCCCAGACCTTGCGTCTGCGGGCGAGTCTCGGCGCCGAAGACGACCCGCGCTCCGTTGGGGCCGCGCGCCGAGACCGATGTCGCGCTGTTGAAGATGTGAAACCCGGCCGGCACCTCGAAGCGAAAGCCGAGCTTCGGATGAATGAATGTATGCCCGCGGATGAACCCGTTGTCGGGATCGCCGCCGAAGTACATTCCATCGATTGTCGCGAGGTACTCCGCCGCGTCGGTCCGCGCTCCCGTCGGCTGCACGCCCTGTGCCTTGGTCTGCTCGATGGCGTCGCGGACGCGGTCGGCAGTGCGCGGATGGCTCTGCAGCAGGCTGAATTCGTCGGCAGCGCCCGCGCGGCCGGCAAGCTCGGCTTGCAGCGCGCTTTCGGCCTGCAGCTTGGCGAGGAAGCTCGGCATGCCGTTGACGTCATATCCGGTGCGCGAGAGATAGCGGATGCCGAGCAGATCGGCCTGGCTTTCCTGGTCGCGCGAATACCCGGCGAGCGCCATCTGACCCGCCGCCGCCCCGGCCTGGGCGCCAAGGCCGCCGGCGAAGATGCCGAGCACGGCGACGCCAAGCTGACTTGCCACCGCGGCGCTATAACGCTGCGCCGAATGGCGGGCGGTGACGTGGCCGATCTCGTGGCCCAGCACGCCGGCGAGTTCGGCTTCGTTGGAGGCGAGGGCCAGCAACCCGCGCGTCACATAGACGTAGCCGCCGGGCAGCGCGAAGGCGTTGACGATGTCGCTGTTGAGGACGGTGAAGGTAAATTGGAGGTCGGGCAGCTCCGAGGCGCGGGCGAGCGTGGCGCCCACGGAGCCGACATATCCGGCGATCCTCGGATCGTCGTAGACGCCGCCGAATTCCTTGATGATCTTGGGATGTTCCTCGCGGCCGACGCGGATTTCCTCCTGCGGCGACATGAACGCGGTGAAGCTCTGTTCGCCGGTCGCCGGGTTGGTCGAGCAGGCGTATAACTGCGGCACGGCCGCGGCGAGCGTGGCCGCGGCGGCGAATCGGCGAATGGCGCGGTTCATGGGTCCAACACCTCGATCTGCTCGGGATGGATGGCTTCGATCAGCGGCCCGTCGCGCCACTGGATCCAGCCGCGTACACGAATCATTTTTCCTTGCAACGCCCGCAGGTCAAGCCCGGCGCCTGAAAAGCTTGGGCGATTTTCGCGCGGCACCGCGACCGTGAAATCGCTGCGCCAGTCGGCTCCGAAATTGAGGTAGACGCGTCCGGCGACCGTGCTGGCCTTCAATACGCGCCCCTCGACGAGCTCGAAACGATCAACGTATCGCCGCGCCGCGTCGGGGTCGCGCACGGCAAACGCATTCGAGGCCCACAAGCCGCGGCGCGCGATCCGCGCCTCTGCCTCGAATCGCAACAGCTCCCCCGCCCGCTCGCGCCCGTCGGGCAGCGTGTCGACGCGGACCGCGCCACGGCGCACCAATTCGGCCTGCAGCCAGCGTCCTTCGCGATCGAAAACATGCGCCAGCAGCCGGCCGTGGCGATCGATGCCCGCCCCGGTCGGCGCGAGGCGCAGGGGTTGGCCCTCGATCAGTCGCGCCAGGGCGCGTGTCGCGGCGTCGGCGAAAGTCGGCGATGCCTGCGGCGTCTTGGGCGCCATGATCCCGGCCAGGCGCACGGTCCGGCCGTCGGCCAAGTCGAGCGTGTCGCCATCGATGACTTGCGCCACTAGGGGCGCTGGCGCCTCGGCCGGGCATGCGGCATTGGCGGCGAACGCAAGCGCGACGAGGCCGCACGCGGCCAGGCTGAATGAAGCCGACGAAAACATGGTTCGATCGTCGGTTAACATACAACGCGACAGCCTCGCCAAGCCAATCGGCGGCCGCTTCTTCGGTTGACGCGCCCGGCGCGGATTGGCGATTCTTGGTCCGGCCATGCTCGGACCCAACACCACCGCCCGCAGAGAACTCTATCCGCCGCTCGAGCCGTACGCCTCGGGGATGCTAGCCCTCGACGGCCGCCATCAAATGTATTGGGAGGAAGCCGGCAATCCGCGCGGCGTGCCGGTTGTCTTTCTGCACGGGGGCCCGGGCGCCGGCGCGACACCGGCCCACCGGCGCTTTTTCGATCCCGGCCATTACCGCATCGTCGTGTTCGATCAACGCGGCGCCGGACGTTCGCGCCCGCATGCCGAGCTCGCCGACAACACGACGCCGCATTTGGTGGCCGATATCGAAACATTGCGCCGCCGGCGCGGCGTCGATCGCTGGATCGTTTTCGGCGGCTCCTGGGGCTCGACGCTGGGGCTGGCCTACGCCGAAGCCTATCCGGAGCGGGTGCGTGCGCTGGTCTTACGCGGAATATTCCTCGGCCGGCAGCGCGAGATCGACTGGTTTCTCTATGGCGCGCGCGCGGTTTTTCCCGAGGCGTGGCGCACCTTCGCCGAGACCATCCCGGAAAACGAGCGGAGCGAACTTCTTGCGGCATATTGTCGCCGGCTCGGCGATCCCGATCCGGCCGTGCACATGCCGGCAGCGCGCGCCTGGAGCGCGTATGAAGGCGCCTGCTCGACCCTGCTGCCGAGCGCCGAAACGGCGAGCGCCTTCGCCGAGGATCGCACGGCGCTGGGGCTTGCCCGCATCGAGGCGCACTACTTCCGTCACCGGGCTTTCCTCGCCGACGACGCGCTCATCGTCGACATCGGCCGTGTGCGGCGGTTGCCGGCGACGATCGTCCAGGGGCGTTACGACATGGTGTGCCCGATCGAATCGGCCGACGATCTCGCCCGCGCCTGGCCCGAGGCGCACTATGTGATCGTTCCCGACGCCGGGCACTCGGCCATGGAGCCCGGCATTCGCGCCGCCCTGGTGGCGGCGATGGAACGCTACAAGACGTTGTAAACAGGGCTCCGCGCGCGCCGGGAGGATGCTCAGCGTACCGCGCATCTTGTCGAATATCGTCGATTGCTGATATATTTTTTCTTCGATTCGCAAGCGCTTACCTGGTCCGGCGTGCGGGTTCACCGCTCGAGGAGGATCGATATGGAGTTTGGTCGAGGCAGTCTGCGGCGATCCAGCGCCGCAGCGGTGGCATTACTATTCTGGCTCGCCCCGGGAGCGGCGGCGGCGCAAAGCGCCTACAGCACGGGTAGCTATCTATCGGTCGGCATCGGCGCGTTCGATATCTTCCACGACGATTTTCGCGCCACGCAGTTCGAGTTGCAGTTCCGGCCGGACGTCAAATGGTGGCTGATTCAGCCGATGGTGGGCGCCAGCGTCACCACCGAGGGCAGCGTTTACGGCTATGGCGGGATCAGCCTCGACATCAAT
>DATFES010000089.1:0-2713 GCA_035250945.1 Alphaproteobacteria bacterium
ATGGCCGGCGCTTCGATCGTTCAGGCCAAGGCGGCGCTCAAGCTGGCGATCGATCGGCTGCAGCCGCACGACAGCTTCAACGTCGTGCAATTCAACAGTGTCGCCTCGGCGCTGTTCGGCGCCGCGCAACCGGCGACGCCCGAGACCGTGCGCAAGGCGCAGCTTTTCGTCGAGGCGCTCAACGCCAATGGTGGAACCGAAATGTTGAAGGCGCTCGATCTGGCGCTCGACGGAGCCGCCGATTCCAGCCGCGTCCGCCAGGTGATATTTCTCACCGACGGCGCGGTCGGCAATGAAGCCGCGCTGTTCCAGCGCATCGCCGATCGGCTCGGCGATTCGCGATTGTTCACCGTCGGCATCGGCTCGGCGCCCAACGGCTGGTTCATGCGCGAGGCGGCGCGTACCGGTCGCGGCACATTCACCCACATCGCCCGCCCGGAGGAGGTCGCCAAGCGCGTCAGCGCGCTTTACGCCAAGCTCGAGCGCCCGGTGCTGACCGACCTGGCCGTCATCTGGCCCGGCGGCGTGACCGCGGAGAGCTACCCCGATCCGTTGCCCGATCTCTACGCTGGCGAACCGGTCGTTCTCTCGGCCCGACTGCCGGCAGGAGCGCGGCTTGCCGGCACGACCGTCGAGGTGCGCGGCAAGGTCGCCGGCGCGGCATGGTCCGCGGCGCTGGCGCTCGACGGCGGGGCCGACAACGCTGGCGTGGCGCCGCTGTGGGCGCGCAAGAAGCTCGACGCACTGATGGACGGCCAGCGGCGCGGCGAGAGTCCGGCGGCGATACGCGAGGCGGCGCTCAAAGTGGCGCTCGGCTACGGGCTGGTGAGCAAATTCACCAGCCTGGTCGCCGTCGACGCGACGCCGGCGCGCGCGATCGATGCCCCGTTGCGCACCGCCGACGTGCCGACCAATCTTCCCGACGGCTGGCAGTATGACAAGGTATTCGGCGTTCAAACCGGGGCGGTGGCGCCGCCATCGCCAGCTCCTTCGCCGCAGCCCTTCAACACCCCGCTACGCAAGACCGAGGCGGCTCCTGCGTCACCGGCTGGGGCAAGCGCGGCGGACGCGTCGCTATCGCGCGCCCGGGAGGAATCGGCGGCGCAAATCGGCGCGATTTCCCCGGGTGCCCCGGTAGCGCTGCCGCAGACTGCGACACACGCCCAGCTCAGCCTGTTGATCGGGCTGGCATTGCTGGCGCTGGCGCTCGCCCTGCTGGCGCCATCGTTGTGGCGGCTAGCGCAGGGCCGCCAGTGACGACGCGGACCTACCGCTGGATCGTCGCCGGGCTGCTGGGGCTTGCGCTCTGGCAGCTCGGCGCCGGTCTGTGGATTCCCGCCAAGGCGGCGCTCGCGCAAGCGCTGATCGGCCGCGCCTGGGCTGCCGCGCAGTCCGGCGAGCCCATGGCAAAGCCCTGGCCGTGGGCGGATACCTGGCCGGTCGCCCGACTCGAGGCGCCGGACTTGGGCGAGGCGGTCTATGTGCTCGCCGACGCCAGCGGCCGAAGCCTGGCGTTTGGCCCCGGCCACCTCGCGGGCACCGCATCGCCGGGCGCGGCTGGACTCAGCATCATATCCGCGCACCGCGACACGCATTTTCGTTTTCTGCGCCGGCTATCCGCGGGCGATCGACTGCTCATCGAGCGTAGCGACGGCACGCGGGTCGCTTATCGCGTTACCGGCGCCGACGTGGTCGACGCGCGAACGGCGCGAATTTTCGACGAAGTCGAACGACCCGCCTTGGCCCTTGTCACATGTTATCCGTTCGACGGCTTATGGCCGGGCACGCCGCTGCGATACGTGGTGACGGCGGAGGCTGAATCGGTCGCGCATTAAGCGAATCGTCACGAGTCCGCCGCTATGATTTTTTTCCATCGTCCACCGCACACGCCGCACTCGCGAAAGCGCCATGCTTAACTTCCGCTCACTCGGCCAAACACCGACCCACAGTGGTCCAATCCTACGTCTCGTCCAGAGCGATTTATTACGAGCGGCGACCGCGACTGTGATCGCCGGCCTCGCTTTTTCCGCCGCGTCGCCGAGCGTTGCACAGGTGCGCGACGCCGCCGCGGCCAGCGTGCCGCGCGTCGCCGACCAAGCGGCTTCGTCGGTCAGTCTCGTCGAAGGGTTCGCCTACATGGGCGTCACCTTCTCGCTCATCGCGCTGGCGCTGATGCTGTTGTCGCCGCGTCTCTGGGACCGCGAGCCGCCGCACTGACGGATCGCCACAGGGACTCGCCTTTCGCCCCGGCGCGACGCATATAAGGGGCGTGACGACCGGACGCCTCCTCCGCCCGCCGCCCGATTCGCTGGTCAATCCCGCGCTGCCAAGCGGGCGGCCGCCGCTCGCCGCCGACGCCGACGCGGCCCCCTCGAAGCCGTTCAAGCTCGTCTCGGAGTTTCAGCCGGCTGGCGACCAGCCCCAGGCGATCGCCGAGCTCGTCGCCGGGTTCGATGGCGGCGCGCGCGACCAGGTCCTGCTCGGCGTAACCGGCTCGGGCAAGACCTTCACCATGGCGCACGTCGTCGCCAAAGAGCAGCGGCCGACGCTGATTTTGGCGCCGAACAAGACGCTGGCCGCACAGCTTTACGGCGAGATGAAAAGCTTTTTCCCCGACAATTCCGTCGAGTATTTCGTCTCGTACTACGACTACTACCAGCCGGAAGCTTACGTTCCGCGCACCGACACTTATATCGAGAAGGAATCGTCGATC
>DATFES010000095.1:0-9881 GCA_035250945.1 Alphaproteobacteria bacterium
CGGCGACCGAAGCCGCGCCGAGTACGACGCGGGTCGCGGCGTCGGTCACCTTGGTCAACGCGCTCATGACCAGATCGGTCTCGCCGGCGCCAGCGAGGTCGTCGAGCAGCGCCTTGCGTAGCCGCTCCTCGGCCTGCCACCAGCGTGGGTCCCACTCGGGATCGCGGCTGATACGCTTGGCCGCCGTCCAATCGCCGGCGCCCGCCACGTCCACGGCGCCGAGGTCAAGGGCCGCAAGATAGTCTCGCGCTTCGGCGATTTCGGCCTCGGTCAGCGGTTCGCCGGCGGCGGCGAACCACGACGCCGACGCCAGCGTCGCGGCGAAGCGCTCGACCCTACCGAGATCGATCGCGCCGGCCCGGCGTTCAGTCGGCGTCACGCATTGCCGCGCATCTCGCGCCACAGGCCGAGCTTCTCTTGCACCGGCCGGTCGGAGAAGCTGAACATCACGGCGTCCTCGCTCGCCTGATGGGCGTGCCACAGCCAGCTTGGCACGACGAATACGTCGCGCGGTCCCCAGTCGAGCGCCGTCTTGGCGCCGTCGGGGCCGGTCACGACCGTTCGACCTTTTCCTTCGACCACCGAGAACACGGTGCCGTCGGTGGCGCGATACGGCTGGCCGGCGAAGTCCTTGGGCAGGAGCTGCATGAACGTCCCCATGGTCGGCATGGCGTAGCCGCCATCGACCGGGTTGACATAGCGCACCTTGAGTCCGTGGCAGGGATCCCAGTCCTGGCCGCGCCGCATCGTCTCGAGCGCTTCGCGCGTGCGCTTGTACGGATAGTTGAACACCGGCGACGTCGGCACGCGGCGCTCGTAGCCCACCGGCAGCAGGCCCGAACCGTAACGCGCCAAAGCGTCGCCGGAGGGGCGGGTGGCGGGATGCCGCTCGTCGGGATAGCCCTCGGCGAACGAGGCGTCGAGCAGGCCGACGATGGGAATATCGAGTCCGTCCATCCACACCATCGGCCGGTCGCTGTCGTTGCCGTGGTCGTGCCACGTCCACGACGGGGTGATGACGAAATCGCCAGGCTCCATGATCGTCTTTTCGCCATCGACCGCGGTATAGGCGCCGGCGCCTTCGACGACGAAGCGCAGCGCCGATTGGCTGTGGCGGTGCGCCGGCGCCACCTCGCCGGGCAGGATGAGTTGCAGCCCGGCATAGAGCGAATTGGTGATCCGCGACTGGCCGCGCAAACCGGGGTTCTCCAGCACCAGCACGCGGCGCTCCGCCTCCTTGGCGGTGATGAGACGTCCCGATTCCATCAAGTACGGCCGCACCTCGTCGTAGCGCCACAGCGCCGGCTGCGCCGGCGAGCGCGGCTCCTTGACGATCAGACCGCGCAACACCTCCCATAGCGGCGCCAGGTTGTGCGCGTCGATCTTTTCGTAGTAGGCGGCGCGTTCGGGCGTCGTTCGCGGCTGCGTTTCCATCTCGACTCTCCTAGCGACCGGTTGGCGCCAGCATAGACTCAGGCAGCGGCTTCGGCGAGCTTGGGCAGCGTCAGGCCGAGCGATGCCGCGGCTTCCTCGGCGCGGCGAATGTAATCGGCGCGCATGTCCTCGTTGGTGCGCTGCTTGATGCCCCATTTGCGGAATATCTCGTTGTTCCTGGACTTCGCTCCGCCAAAAAAGGCCGGCAGCGTCGGATAGACTCGATTGACCGCGGCTTGCAGCCGCCGCTTGCCGGCTTCCGTCTCGATCAGTTCGGAACCGAAATCGAGGCCGAATTGAGCGTGAAAACGTTCCTCGGGCATGGTCATGCGGGCAAGATTGCGCAACGGATGGAACGTGCAATGCAGCAGGTCCTCGACCTGCAGAATTTCGGCGAGATCGGCGAGCAGCTTGATGGCGACGAACTCTTCCCACGTCTTCAGCGGATAATCGAAGATCGACAGCGGGCGCTTGTGCGATTTTTCGGGGAGCATCGTCTCGGCAGGTATCCCCATCTCGCGGCCAAGCTCGAAGAAGCGCACGTGGTGGCCATATTCCTCCATCGCCACGCGGCAGGTCAGCCACTTGGCGTAGGGCGTCGGCGCCAGCGCCACCGCCGGCTCGTCGAAGGCGCGCGCGCCATACAGCTCGTTGATGGCGTGGCTGACGACGATCTTCTCGATAGCCCGCCGGTACTCTTCCGGCTGATCCTTGAGCTCGGCGGCGGTCTTGACTTGCAGCTTGGCGGGGTCGGTCATCGCGGGCACTCCCTGTCATACCACCGGTTCGGTGTTGAAGGCTTCGAGATCGGTCGATAGATCGGTGAATTTGGGGCCAAGATCGCGGCGAACCGCGGCATCGAGCGTTTCCGGGGTCCAGTCGCGCTCGGGGCTGACGATTCGCGCCGCCGGGCGCGCCTGCTGGAACAAGAATACCTCGCGGCCGCGCACCCCGAAAAGCTGGCCGCTGACATCCTGCGCCGCGCCCGAGCAGAGATACGCCACGAAGCGCGCGACGTGCGCCGGATCGACCTTGAGCGCGCGGGCCTTGTAGGCGGCCTGGGCGTCGTTGGCCGGCTTGATCGAATGCGTGACGCGGGTGGCCGCGAAGGGCGCCACGGCGTTGGCGGTGACGTGCGAGCGCGCGAGATCGAGCGCCGTCACGCGCGTAAGCCCGACCAGCCCGGCTTTGGCGCTGGCGTAGGCGGCCTGGCCGTAATTGCCGTAGAGTCCGGCGGTCGAGACGATGTTGACGATGCGTCCCCAGCCATAGGTTCCGCCCGCTCCGGCGCCGCGCGACGATTTGGCGTTGTCGCGCAAAATGGGCGCCGCGGCGGCGATCACCAGCGCCGGGCCGATTAGGTTGGTGCGAATCACCGCCTCGAAATCGCGCGGCTCGAGCTTGAAGACGAACGCATCGCGCAAGATCGCCGCGTTGTTGATCACGATATCGAGGCCGCCGAAGCGCTTCGCGGCGAGGTCGACCGCGGCGGCGGCGGCCGACGGCGTGGCGATGCTCTCGGCAAACGCCGCCACGCGATCGCCAAGCGTCGCCGCGGCCTCACGCACCAGCTTCGGATCGGCGCCGTTGCCGGCGATGTCGGTGCCGGGATCGGCCAGAACGACGTTCGCTCCGCAGCGCGCGAGCTCGGCGGCGATCGCGCGGCCGATGCCTTGCGCCGCTCCCGTCACCAACGCCACTCGACCTTCCAGCAAACCCGTCATGCCTTCGTGCGTCTCCCGATCAATATTTCGCCACGAGTCGCGCCTTGTCCGCCTCGGTATAGAACGCATCTGCATGGCAGTCGGTCTTGCCTACGCCGAGCGCGACCAGCGCCGCCATCGCGGTTTCGACCATCACCGGCGGTCCGGCGAGATAAGCCTTGGCGCCGTCGAGCGCCAATGGCCCTTTGGCGGCGAAATCCTGTTTGACCGCGTCGGCGAGAAACCCCGTCCGCCGCTGGGAAGGGGCCGAAGGTTCAGAAAGGACGGGAATGAACGTCAAATTTCTGTGGCGCATGGCGAGCGCCGCGAAATGATCTTCGAGATATAGATCGCGCTCGTCGCGCACGCCGAAATAAAGCGCCACCGGCTGGCGCATGCCCTGCGCCAGCGCCGTTTCGACGATCGACTTGAGCGGCGCAAGCCCCGAGCCGCCCGCCAGCGCCACGATCGGTCCGGTGTGCTTTTCGCGCAAGTATGACGTCCCGTACGGGCCCGAGACCTTGACGATGTCGCCGACACGCAGCCTCCGCGAGACATAAGGCGTCACCGCGCCGCCCGAAACGAGGCGGATGTGAAATTGCAACTCCGTCTCCCCCGGCCGATTGGCCATCGAGTAGTCGCGCGGCGGAAGCCCGGAGAACTCGAGGCTGGCGTACTGACCGGCGGTGAAGCTGAACGGGCCGCCCTCGACGATCTCGAGACGCAGGCGCTTGATGTCGTGCGTCGCGTTGTCCTGCCCGACCACGCGGGCGCGCATGTGGCGCAAGGGGTGGGCCACCACCTCGTCGGGTTCGAAAAAGCGCACCTCGCAATCCGACCACGGCACGGCGCGGCAGGCGAGGATTAGGCCCGCGGCCTTCTCCTCCTCGCTCAGCGCGAATTCGGAGTAAGGCGACATCTCGACCTCGCCCGATACCAGCTCGGATTTGCAGGCCCCGCAGTTACCCGACCGGCAGCCATGGGGATAGGGCAGTTCGCGCGTCAGGGCCGCGTCGAGAATGGTCTCGCCCGTCGCGACGGTAAACGGCGCGTCGAACTGTCGAACGCGGACACTAAAGTTCATCTTGCCGGCGCGCCCGTCGGGCGTTCCCCATGCGCTGTGCATCGCCTCGGTCCGACCATTCCAGCCGTCCGGCGGCGGCGAAGGGCGGGCGAAGCGCTGGATTTCCGCTAGGTTATCGGCTAGTTTGTTAAAATGTCAAATTGTTTGAATATCAAACATTATCGATCATGTCGTCTTCGACCGTCCGCGCCGTGAGCCGAACCGGCCCTCGCGAGGGGCTGCTGTCGAACCTGCTCGGCTACAACCTTCGCCTGGCCCAGGTACGGGTATTCCAGGACTTCGCCGGCGCGATGGCGGATTTCGGGCTGACGCCCGGCCAGCTCGGCGCCTTGTTGCTGATCGAGGCGCGCCACGGATTGTCGCAAAGCGCGCTGGCATCGGCGCTCGGCATCGATCGCTCCTCGGCCGTGCCGCTCATCGACGGGTTGCAGGGCCGCGGATTGATCCGGCGCTCGGCGCATGCCGACGACCGCCGCAAGCACGCGCTGGCGCTCACCGCGGCGGGCGCGGCGCTCCTGGAGCGTCTCAGGCCGCAACTCGATGCGCATGAGCGGCGGATCGCCCGTCGCTTGTCGCTCGCCGAACGCGCGAGACTCATCGAGTGCTTGGGGCGCGTCGCGCGCGACTGAATCATGGCCGCGAACCTTCGCCAACGACGACACGACGCGAAGGCGCACATGGAGCCAAGGCACGATGTTGATCGGCGAAATTCTGCGACGGGCGGCGGAGCGTTTTCCCGATAAGCCGGCGCTCATCGACGGCGACCGGCGAATCACTTACGGCGAGTTCGACCGGTTGGCTGACCGTTGCGCCGCCGGCTTGATCGTTTCAGGGCTGAGCAAGGGCGACCGTCTGGCCAACATCGCGCCCAACGTCGCCGAACACATGATGCTCGTCTTCGGCGCGGCGCGTGCGGGCGTCATTCTCGGCCAGATTTCGGTGCGCGGCACGGCGAACGACCTCGCCTATATTATCGACAAGATCGAAGCATCGGCACTGAGTTTTTGGGGCGAGTTCGCCGCAAACGTGACCACGGCGCGCGCCAAGGCGCGGCCATTGCGGCAAATCATTTCGATCGGAGCGAGCGGCGCGCGGGCCGGCGCCGACGTCGTAAGTTTCGACGATCTGCTGGCGCGCGGATCGGAGGCAGCTCCGCGGGTCCTTCTCGAGGATGACGACGCATTCGCCATGACGTTCACCGGCGGCACGACCGGTTTGCCGAAGGCGGTGCTGGCGACGCACCGCGCCCGCTACGCCAATGCGGTCACCTGCGGAGTCGAATTCGGCCTCGATGAACGCGATGTCTGCGTCTTGGCGGCGCCGCTGTTTCATGCCGCCGGGCTGTTCGTCTGGGCGATCCCGGCGATCATGCTCGGCTGCACTTGCGTGCTACTGCGATCATGGGACGCGGCGCGTTTCGTCGCCACGGTCGAGCGGCATCGCGCAACCGCGACGCTGCTCGTGCCGACGCAACTCGCCGATCTAGTGAGCCACCCAGCGTTTTCGGCCGAACGGCTGGCGAGCTTGCGAAATATCAACTACGCCGGCTCGCCGATGGCGGTGACGCTTTACGATCGATTGACCGCCGCCCTGCCGCGTGTCGGCTTTACCGAGAACTACGGGCAGTCGGAGACCGGTCCGATCACCGTGCGCCGCCCGTTCCATCCCCACGACAAGCGCGGAACGGTCGGCCGGCCGGCGCACAATGTCGAGACCAAGGTCGTCGATCGCGACGGCCGCGAATGCCCCCCGGGCGTCGCCGGCGAGATCGTCAGTCGCGGCGAGCATTTGTTGAAGGAGTATTGGGGCGAGCCCGAGCAGACGCGGGCGCTGTTCCGGACCGGCGACGGATGGCTGTGGACCGGCGATATCGGCGTGCGCGACGAGGACGGCTTCATCAGCCTGGTCGACCGCTCGAAGGACATGATCGTCTCAGGCGCCGAGAACATCTACCCGACCGAAATCGAGAATGCCCTGTTTCAGCACCCGGCGGTGCTCGAGTGCGCGGTCTTCGGCATACCGGACGACCGCTGGGGCGAAGTTCCAGCCGCGCATGTCGTGTTGCGGCAAGGCCACCATCCCGCGCCCGAGCAGCTCGTCGAGTTCGTTGCAGCGCGCATCGCCCGCTACAAACGCCCGCGACTGATCAAATTTGTCGACGCACTGCCGCGAACCGCAGTCGGCAAGATTCAAAAGAACCTAATCCGCGATGCCTATTGGACGGGACGGCCACGCAAGATCTGACGCTCGGAATTCCCTGCGACAACTCGCCGCAATTGCGAGTCGCTTGCAACAACTGCGGTGCTCGGGTATAAGTCAGGGGACAGATGCGAGTAATTATTAATTGCTCTTGACTTCCCGGATGTTCCAAGGAGCATGGTTGCGATGCACAACTTACGGAAAGGATTGAGCGTTCTCGCGGTCGGGGCGATCCTCGCCGGCCTGGCAAGCGGGCTCGCCGTCGGCGCTCGTGGCGCCGAAGTGAACGTCTATTCCTCACGCCATTACGACACCGATAAGAAACTGGTCGAGCTGTTCACCCAGCGGACCGGGATCAAGGTGAACGTCGTCGAGGGCGATATCGGACCGTTGCTGCAGCGCTTGCAAAGCGAAGGCCGCAATAGCCCGGCCGACCTACTGATCACCGCCGATGTCGGCAATTTGTGGCGGGCGGAGCAATCCGGTGTGCTGCAAAGCGTCAAATCGACGCTACTGGAGGCGACGGTTCCCGAGAAACTACGCGAACCGAACGGTCATTGGTACGCGCTTTCGTTGCGCGCGCGCGTCATCATGTATCACAAGGATCGGGTCAAACCGTCGGAGCTTTCGACCTACGAGGCGCTCGCCGACCCGAGATGGAAGGGCAAGATCCTGGTGCGCTCCTCCAGTCAGGTCTACAACCAATCCCTCCTGGCCTCGATGATCGCCGCCGACGGTGTCGACAAGACGGAAGACTGGGCCAAGGGCCTCGTCGCCAATTTCGCCCGCCCGCCGAAGGGCGGCGATACCGATCAGATCAAGGCCATCGCGGCGGGCGAGGGCGACATTGCCATCGCCAACACGTACTACCTCGGCCGCCTCAAGGCTTCGAGCAAGCCGGAAGACCGCGCCATCGCCGAGCAGATCGGCGTATTCTTCCCCAACCAGAACGGGCGCGGAGCCCACGTCAACGTCAGCGGAGCGGGCGTGACCAAGTTCGCACCCAATCGCGACAGTGCGGTTAAACTGCTCGAGTTCCTGGTGACGTCCGAGGCCCAGCAAATTCTCGCCGAGGGCAATCACGAGTATCCGGTCCGCGGCGACGTGGCGCGCTCGGCGACCGTGCTGAGCTTCGGCGAGTTCAAGGCCGACTCGATCAACCTCGCCCTGCTTGGAAAATACAACGCCGATGCGGTGAAAATCGCCGACCGCGCGGGTTGGCGCTGACCTGACAGCGGCCGGCGCGCCGGCCTCCCAACGGCGCGACCGCCCCAGGGCCGGGCCGCCCAGCGGCCCGGCACCGTTCATTCGTCGATCTTGCGGCTTTGTTGCGCGACTCGGCTTGCCTGATATGATCGGCCGACGTTCGACGCCGGCGCGCGTCATACCTGCGCCGCTGGCGTTTTGTTTTCGGGCGCCGGCAGCTTGGTCGCGGGGCCGCCGCGGCGTGTAACATCAGGTAGCTGAGTCCAAGAACGCTCGGTCGATGCGAATACATCTCGACGTCGAGAAACGGCCCCGATGTTGACCGCGATTCTCGCGGCGATCGCGACGCTCCTGGCGCTCGGCCTATTGGGCGCGGTTCGCGGACGGTCGGCCTCCGACATCGTTTACGTTGGCTGCGCCGTGACATGCGGGACGCTCGCCGTGCTGGCGGTCGTCATGCTGGGCGACGATGCGGCGCCGACGAGCCTGGCGCTACCTTTCGGCCTTCCTTGGCTCCAAGCGAATTTTCGCCTCGACGCGTTGACGGCGTGGTTTTTACTGGCCGTTAACGTCGTCGGAGCCGCCGCCGGCGTCTATGGGCGCGGTTACGGCCCGCACGGCGAGGAACCGCAACGCGTGCTGGCGTTCCTGCCGGTCTTTCTTGCCGCGATGAATTTGGTTCTCGTGGCCGACGACGCCTTCGTCTTCCTGCTCGCCTGGGAATTCATGTCGCTGTCGTCGTGGCTGCTGGTGCTCGCCAACCATCGGCAACCCGGCAATGCGCGCGCGGCACTGGTCTATTTCGTCATGGCGGCGTTCGGCACGGCGGCGCTGCTGCTTGCGTTCGGCATCATGGCGGGATTCGAAGGCGAATACCGTTTCGCCGATATTCGCCGGCTTCCGCCGCAAGGCTGGCTGGGCGGTTTGGCGACGGCGCTCGTCTTGATCGGCGCCGGCTCGAAGGCCGGGCTCGTGCCGTTGCACGCATGGCTGCCGTTGGCGCATCCGGCCGCGCCAAGCCACGTCTCGGCGCTGATGAGCGGCGTGATGACCAAGGTGGCGGTGTACGGCATGGTGCGCATTCTGTTCGATCTTTCGGGAGATCTCGGATGGGGTTGGGGCGCGGTGGTGCTGGCGCTCGGCGGTCTTTCGGCCGTTCTGGGCGTGTTGTATGCCCTGATGCAGCACGACCTCAAGGTCTTGCTCGCCTATCACACGGTCGAGAACATCGGCATCATCGTCATCGGCCTTGGATTGGCCCTCGTTTTCAAGGCCAACGGGCTTGGCGCGCTCGCGGCGCTTGCCCTTTCGGCGGCGCTGCTGCACGTCCTCAACCACGCGCTGTTCAAGAGCCTGCTGTTCTTCGGCGCCGGCGCCGTCCTGGTGGCGACGGGCGAGCGCGACATGGAGCGCCACGGCGGCCTCATCCACCGTATGCCGCGCACCGCCACGCTGTTCCTCGTCGGCTCGATCGCCATTTCCGCGCTGCCGCCGTTCAATGGATTCGTCTCCGAGTGGCTTACCTTCCAGGCGATCCTCAACGGTCCGAGCCTGCCGCAATGGACGCTGAAGTTCGCCGTCCCGGTGACCGGCGCGATGCTCGCGCTTGCAGCCGCGCTCGCCGCCGCCTGCTTCGTCAAGGCGTTCGGAGTCACGTTCCTCGGCCGGCCGCGTTCGCCCGAGGCGGCCGAGGCGCGCGAGGTCGATTCGAGCATGACGGGCGCAATGACCGCGCTCGCCGCGCTGTGCCTTGCGATCGGACTGGTTCCAACCCTCGCCATCCTGCTGCTCAATCCGGCGGTCGGCCTGCTGCTCGGCGCGTCGTTTCCGGCGCTCGCCGACGGTCTCGACGCCTCGGAGTGGGTGTTTTTCGCCCCGCTCGGCCTGCAACGCTCCTCGTATAGCGGTTTGATCGTGCTTGTCGCCGTCACCATCGTCACCTTCGCGGTGGTCGAGGGCGTCCACCGCCTCGCCTCGGCGGAGATTCGCCGCGGCCCGCCGTGGGATTGCGGCTTCCCCGACCCGCACCCGGCCACGCAGTACACCGCTTCAAGCTTCGCCCAGCCGATCCGCCGCGTCTTCGGCACGCTGATATTTCAAGCCCGCGAGCGCGTCGACATGCCCGAGCCGGGAGAGAGCCGCGCCGCACGGTTCGAAGCGCGCCTGATCGATCCGGTGTGGGATGGCCTCTACGCTCCGATCGGGCGCGGGCTCGAGTGGCTGACCTTGCGCGCCAATGCGCTGCAGTTTCTAAC
>DATFES010000107.1:0-2120 GCA_035250945.1 Alphaproteobacteria bacterium
GTCACCGGGATCATCGCGCCGAGCAGCATGATCACCGGCCAATCGATCGCCTCGTAGAACTCGCGCAACGTAAGCAGACGGGCGAGCAGAATGAGCAGCACGCCGCCCATAAAGGCGATCGCTACCGGCGCCATGCCGCTCGAGGCCGCCACCACCGCGCCGAGCAAAACGGCGATCGGCAAGAGCGTACGGCGACGGCGGCCAAGTCCGAGATTGCGCTGGGCCAGCGGCAGGCAACCCAATTCGCCCAGCGTATCCGATATGGTGTCGAGCCGGCCCTGCAGTACGATGACATCTCCCGGCGCGAAACGGATGCGGCTGAGGCGTTGATGAGCGTGGCCGCTGTGGCGAGCTGCGAGCAGGTTGACCCCGAAGCGATCGCGCAGGCGCACGCGCTCGGGCGTTTGTCCGATCAGCATCGAGCGCTCGGTCACCACCGCCTCAACCACGCCGATGATGTCCGAGCGGACCGTCTGCGGATCGAACTCCTCGCTGCCCAGCAGCTCCAGTTTCGCTTGGTCGACGACGCTCTTGAGCGTCATCGGGTCGGTTTCGAGCGTCAGGATGTCGCCGGTGACGAGGATCGTGTATCCGGCCGGGACGAGCTGCCGGTACCCATCGCGCACCAGCCCGACGACGGCGAGATCGCCGCCGCCCAGATGCTCCAGCTCCTGAAGCTTCTTGCCGGCGACCGGCGACCCCTCGGGGACTCGCGCTTCAGCCGTGTAGTCCTCGATGTGAAAGCTCGCCTCGGGCGGCGAGGTGCCGCGCCGATCGCGGGGCAGCAGACGCCAACCAAGCGCAAGGTAGAGCACCCCGGCGACCGCGACCGCGAGACCCACCGGCGCAAAATCGAACATCGCAAATGGCGCGCCGGTGTACTGCGCGCGGATATTGGCGATCAGCAAATTCGGCGGCGTGCCGATGAGGGTGATCAGGCCGCCCAGCAGCGAGCCGAACGCCATCGGCATCAGCAGCTCCGAGGGCGAACGGCCGGCGCGCCGCGCGGCATGGAAGGCGGCGGGCATGAACAACGCCAGCGCGCCGACGTTGTTCATGAACGCCGAGGTCGCCGCGACCAAACCGGAAAACGCGAAGACGCGAAGCGACGGCCAGGCGAGCCATCGCGAGACGCGGGTGACGACGATTTCGATCGCGCCTGAGCGCCGCACGGCGGCGCTCATGACGAAAACGCACGCCACCGTCGTCACCACCGGATCGGCGAAGCCGCGAAATGCTTCATTCGCCGGCACGACTCCGGCGGCGACTGAGACGAACAACGCGCACAGCGCGACGACGTCGTAGCGCCAGCGCTCCCATACGAAGAGCGCCAGCGTACCGGCGAGGATGGCGAAGACGGTCGCTTGCTCGACAGTCATCCACGAGACCTGTCGTTGTCGTCGATCGGGCGCCCCCCGTGACGCAAATCTAGCACGTCGACGGCGATCGCCGCAGCCGCCGCCTCAGTTCTTGGCGCGCGCGTTCCACCACCGCCGCCACCCTTCGAGGTCGTATCCGAAGCGCTCGCCGGTGAGCGCGGCGAGCGCGCCGACGACATCGCCCACAAGCCAGTCGGGATCGCCCGGACGATCGAGCCGCGCGATCAGCGCCGCCAGCGTGGCGTCGTCGGTTTGCCCAAGCTCCGCCGCCGCCCACATCGCCGCCGGAGCCGGCTCGAAATACTTCTCCGAGCGATTGGCGCGAACCGCCCAGGGCGCCTCGATCAGCGCCGGCGGAATTCGGCCCTGCCCGACGCGGGCGATCGTCCACATCAGGTCCCAGCGCGCGACGCGCGACGCCGGAATTTCGCGATTGCCGCCGAAGAGATCGACCGTCACCTCCGGCATGGCGCGCAACAGCCGCTCCGACAGCGCCGTGCCGAGGTCCGGCGTTCGCGTCATGGCAAGAAAGCGGGCGAACTGAGTCAGCCGCCCGCTAGTGGCGGCGAGTGCGTCGGAATCGGCGAGCGTGCGATCGAGCGCCGCCAGCGCCGGCTCAAGCGCCGGACCCGGCGGCGCCGGTGGCCAATCCGGCAAGTCTCCGGTGAGCGCGGAACCGCGCCCAGCGGGCGGCGGCGGACCCCACAGACCGCCGCGCCCGTTTGGTCCCTCGACGCCGAC
>DATFES010000117.1:0-2052 GCA_035250945.1 Alphaproteobacteria bacterium
TCGGCGTCGGGCCGCACCACCGGCTCGCCGCGGATGAGCGCGCGTATCTCGTCGCCCGACAGCGTCTCGTATTCGAGCAGCGCCTTGGCGATCTTGTGCAGATCGTCGATGTGCTCGCCGATGATCTTGCGCGCCGTCGCCTCGGCTTCCTCGACGAGCCGGCGGATCTCCTCGTCGATGATCTTGGCCGTGGCGTCGGATACGTTCTTGCGTTGCGTCACCGAGTGGCCGAGGAACACTTCTTCTTCGTTCTCGCTGTAACGCAGCGGCCCAAGTTTGTCCGAGAAGCCGAACTCGGTGACCATGCGCCGCGCCAGGTTGGTGGCGCGCCGGATGTCGTCGGCGGCGCCGGTGGTGACGTTCTCGGCGCCGAACACGATCTCCTCGGCGACGCGGCCGCCGAACAAGCTGCCCATCATCGCCTCGAGCTCGCGTCGCGACTGGCTGTATTTGTCGCGCTCGGGCAGAAACATCGTGACGCCCAGCGCCCGGCCGCGCGGAATGATCGTCACCTTGTGCAGCGGCTCGTGACCCGGCACGTAGAGCATGACCAGCGCATGGCCGCCCTCGTGATAGGCGGTCAGCTCCTTCTCCTTCTCCGTCATCACCATGGAGCGGCGCTCGGCGCCCATCATCACCTTGTCCTTGGCGTCTTCGAGCTCGCTCATAGTCACCATGCGCTTGCCGCGCCGCGCGGCGAGCAGCGCCGCCTCGTTGACCAGATTGGCGAGATCGGCGCCCGAGAAACCGGGCGTGCCGCGGGCGATCACCTTCGGATCGACGTCGGGAGCGATCGGAACTTTGCGCAGATGAACCTTGAGGATCTTTTCGCGCCCCAGCACGTCGGGGTTGGGCACCACGACCTGGCGGTCGAAACGTCCCGGCCGCAGCAGCGCCGGGTCGAGCACGTCGGGGCGGTTGGTGGCGGCGATCAGGATCACGCCTTCGTTCGCCTCGAAGCCGTCCATCTCGACCAGCAACTGGTTCAAGGTCTGCTCGCGCTCGTCGTTGCCGCCGCCGAGCCCGGCGCCGCGGTGGCGGCCGACGGCGTCGATTTCATCGATGAAGATGATGCACGGCGCGTTCTTCTTGCCCTGCTCGAACATGTCGCGTACGCGACTGGCGCCGACGCCGACGAACATTTCGACGAAGTCGGAGCCCGAGATGGTGAAAAACGGCACGTTCGCCTCGCCGGCGATCGCCCGAGCGAGCAGCGTCTTGCCGGTGCCGGGAGGACCGACCAAAAGGACGCCCTTCGGAATCTTGCCGCCGAGCCGCTGGAATTTCTGCGGGTCACGAAGGAACTCGACGATCTCCTCGAGCTCTTGCTTGGCTTCGTCGATTCCTGCGACGTCGTCGAAGGTCACCCGCCCGACCTTCTCGGTCAGCAACCGCGCCCGCGACTTGCCGAAGCCCATCGCGCGGCCGCCGCCCGACTGCATCTGACGCATGAAGAAAACCCAGACGCCGATCAGAATTAGGAACGGAAACCACGAGGCGAGGATCGACAGCAGCGGATGCACCGGCTCCTCGGTCGGCACGGCGGTGATCCGCACGTTGGCGCCGGTCAGCTTCTGGATGTAATTGGGGTCTTGCGGGGCGTAGGTGGCGAACGAGCGGCCATCGGTGAAATGGCCGCGGATCGACTGCCCCTGGATTGTGACGTCGCTGACTTGGCCGCGGTCGACCTGCGAAAGGAATTCGGAGAAGGCGACTTGCGAACTGGTTCCGCGCGGGGTCGTCCCCTGGAAAAGATTGAACAATGCGATCAGCAGCAGGCCGATTATCACCCACAGAACCAGGTTCTTGCCGAAATTGTTCACGAATTGAGCCTCATTTCCCGCCGCCAAACTCCGCCCCGGCGACGGCGGCCGCCCGCCGCGCCTTCCGCCTCACCTCGATCAGGCAAATCCCGGGCCAGCCAAGGCATGACGGGGACGAAAAAGCGCGCGGCACCCAATGACGCTAGCAGCACCAAGTCCTTCGCGTCCATACAAGAGGTGGGGCACGCTGCACCCCCCGTCAAGCCCGACCAGCGCCGGCAGCGCTGCG
>DATFES010000137.1:0-2094 GCA_035250945.1 Alphaproteobacteria bacterium
AGCCGCGGCCCTCGCCAACATGGAGCTCGGCGAGGTCGACCGCAAACTCGGCGCGGCGATCGTCCAGGCGGCCGACGAGGTGATCGAGGGGCTGCTGGCCGATCATTTCCCGCTGGTCGTCTGGCAGACCGGCTCCGGGACCCAGACCAACATGAACGTCAACGAGGTGATCGCCAATCGCGCCAATGAGCTGCTCGGCCAGCGGCTCGGCGCGCGTGCGCCGGTGCATCCCAACGATCACGTCAATCGCTGTCAGTCGTCCAACGACAGTTTTCCGACGGCGATGCACATCGCCGCCGTGGCGGAAATCTACGACTGCCTGCTTCCCGGGCTGCACCGACTTGGCGAGGCGCTATCCGAGCGAGCCGGCGCCTTCGCCGAGATCATCAAGATCGGCCGTACGCACCTCCAGGACGCCGTGCCGCTCACCCTCGGCCAGGAGTTCGGCGCCTGGGCGCGCCAAGTCGAGCTGGGCATTGCCCGCGTCGAAGGCGCCTTGCCTCGGCTTTACCCGGTGGCGCAGGGCGGCACCGCCGTCGGAACCGGGCTCAATGCGCATGTCGGCTTCGCCGCCCGTTTCACCCAGGAGCTCGCCCGGCTCACCAACCTTCCTTTCATGCCGGCGCAAGACAAGTTCGAGGCGATCGCCGCGCACGACGCCATCGTCGAGTGCTCGGGCGCGCTCAACACCGTCGCCGCCTCGTTGATGAAGATCGCCAACGACATCCGCCTGCTCGCCTCGGGTCCGCGTTGCGGCGTCGGCGAGCTGGCGCTGCCCGAAAACGAGCCCGGATCGTCGATCATGCCGGGCAAGGTCAACCCGACCCAGGCCGAGGCGCTGTCGATGGTCTGCGCTCAGGTCATGGGAAACCATCTGACCATCACCGTCGCCGGCGCGTCGGGGCATCTGCAACTCAATGCTTACAAGCCGGTGATGGCTTACAATTTACTGCAGTCGATTCGCCTGCTCGGCGAGGCCGCAGCCAGTTTCGCCGACAACTGCGTCATCGGCATCGCCGCCCACGAGGCGCGCATCGCCAAGTTCGTTCAGCAGTCGCTCATGCTCGTGACCGCGCTCAATCCGCACATCGGCTACGACAATTCCGCTCGTATCGCCAAACACGCGTTCGCGCACGACCTTACGCTCAAAGAGGCCGCGTTGCAGCTCGGCCTTCTCACCGAAGAGCAGTTCGACCGCTGGGTCCAGCCCGATCGCATGCTGGGTCCGCGCGGCTGATGAAGGAGCCGGACAATGGCCGGGGCAATTCGCAAGCGTTCGGTGATCATCGCCGGCCACCGGTCGAGCGTGTCGCTCGAACCGGAATTCTGGGCGGCGCTCAAGGACATCGCCCAACGACGCGGCGTATCGATCAACGATCTGGTGACCGAAATCGACAAGCAGCGGCGCGACAATCTGTCGAGCGCGCTGCGCGTCTTCGTGTTGACGACGCTGCAACAGCAGCTCGCCATCCCGCCGCCGGCGGAGGCAGGAGGAAATGGATGACGCCGCGGCGTGGCTCGCTTTACGTCGCGGCGGTCCTCATCGCAGCGATCGGCGCCGGGCCGACGCCGGCGACGCGCGCCGCCGATTTCAAATCCGGCGTGGAGGCGTTCGACGCCGGAGACGTCGAATCGGCGTGGTTCGAATTCTGGATGCTGTCGCAGGACGGCGACCCCGCCGCGCAATACAACTTGGCGCAATTCTATCGTCAGGGGATCGGCATCGAGGTCGACCTGCGCGAGGCGCGACGATGGTATGAACGCGCGGCGAGCCAGGGTCACGGGCTCGCCCAATACGCGCTGGGATTGATGTTCGAGACCGGCGACGGCGGACGCCGCGATCTGTCGCAGGCGCGCACATGGTACGCGCGCGCCGCCGACCAACGCGTCGAAGCGGCGATCGATGCGCTCGACCGCCTGGCGCGCCAAACCGCCTCGCCGCGCTAGGCGGCCGCCCGCCAGTGCGGCGGGTAGGTACGCTCGTACCCCGGCAAGGTCCGTATCCGCTCGCACCACCGAGCCATCGCGCCGTAAAGCGTGGACAGCGGCAATAAGCCAAGGTCGAGCGATTGCGCGATATCCTTGCCGGCGACG
>DATFES010000144.1:0-2570 GCA_035250945.1 Alphaproteobacteria bacterium
GCGCCGATGGCGCGATGCGTTTCCTCGCCGCCCGGCGTGGTGTATCGCAGCAGCGGCGACAGGTCGTTGCGCCTCGAAAGCTCCGTGAGCGCATCTTGAATGTCGCGCGCCGCCGGATTGTCGGGCGGAAAGTTTCGCGCCAAATCGATGAAGTCGCGCGTCGGCGGATTGGGTGACGGCATCGAAACGCCGTCGCTGATTCGCTCACGCACGTAGGTTCCACGGCCGACCTCGCCGGCGACCAGGCCGCGGCGCTCGGCTTCGGCGTAGGCGCGGGTCACGGTGCCGACGGTCACGCCGAGCTTCCATGCCAGATCGCGATGCGTCGGCAGTCGTTCGCCGGATTTAAGCCGGCCCGCCGCGATGTCGTCAGCAAGCGCGCGCGCGATCGCGATGTACCGCGGACCGCGTTGAGATTCGAGATTGGGAATCCAAGTTGTCATGGTGACAATATAAACATTGACCTCGAAATTGTCTCTATACTACCTTTTTCTCTACGAACAATCCAGCGACAATTTTTCCGGTGATGGAGGATTGTATGAGTACAATCTCTAGGCAGTCGATCTGGTCCGATACCGCTTCGGTCATCGGCGGAACAACCGTCGCGCTTGGCGCGCTCGCGGCCCAATGCGTCCTAGTCGTCCTCCAAACGGTATTCATTTGGCAGCAGCGTGCCCACGACCGTCATCAACTCGCCACGCTCGACGACCGGATGATGGCCGACATGGGTCTTTCGCGCGCCGACATCGATTGCGAGATTCGCAAGCCGTTCTGGATGAGCTAGCCGGAACGAAGCGCCAAAAACTTAGCCCACCAGGTACGATGGTTGGCGCGAACCTGGCTGACATCGGCGCCGGCGTCGGTCGCGCGCTGCGCGCCGATGTTACAGCCTTGTGCTTGAACCGTCGCCACCGGAGAACCCGTCGATGTACGTTCCTGCCGTTTTTGCCGAGACCGACACAGACGTACTGCACGATCTGATCGAGTCTCATAACTTTGCTACGTTGGTCACCGGCGGACCGGCCGAACCCTATGCGACGCACGTGCCCTTTCTGCTTGATCGCGGGCGTGGCGAACATGGAACGTTGATCACCCACCTATCGCGCGGCAATCCGCATTGGCGACAGATCGCCGGATCGACGACGCTGGTCATCTTCTCCGGTCCGCATGGGTACGTTTCGCCGTCTTGGTACGAGATCCATCCCGCGGTCCCGACGTGGAACTACGCGGCGGTTCACGCCTACGGCCAAGCGCGGCTGATCGAGGAGCCGTCGAAGCTGGAGGCGCTAGTCAAGCGGCTGGTCAGGACGCACGAAGGCGCCGGCGCCAACGCTTGGAGCGCCGAAGCCTTGCCGCCGGATTTCATGGCCGGAATGCTCAGGGGAATCGTCGGATTGGAAATCCCTGTCGAGCGGCTTGAGGGGAAGTTCAAGCTGTCGCAGAACCGCAAGCCGGTCGACCGCAAGCGCGTCATCGCGAAGCTAACCGGAAGCGCGTCTGCGGGTGACCGTGCGCTCGGCGAATTCATGGCCCGCCACGCCGCGCCGGGGGAATAGCGATGTCCGTCGTCTACGCAACGGAGGATGCGCTCACGGCCGAGGAATTCGTCGACGTATTGCGGCGCTCGGGCTTGGCCGAGCGGCGCCCGGTCGACGATCCGCGGCGGATCGCGGCGATGCTCGCGCATGGCAATCTTGTCGTCACCGCGCGCGATCGCGCGAAACTGGTCGGCGTCGCGCGCTCGCTCACCGATTTCTCCTTCTGCTGCTATCTATCCGACCTTGCGGTCGACCGTGAGTATCAAGGGCAGGGCATCGGACGTCGTCTGATCGACGAAACGCGACGCGCCGTCGCGCCGCACTCCATGGTTCTGCTCCTCGCCGCGCCGAATGCGAATTCGTACTATGCGCATATCGGCATGCCCAAGATCGACAACGCCTTCATGTATCCGCGGGGGTGAGAAGAGCTGCATCGCCATGCAACTGCCCATGTATCAGGTCGACGCCTTCGCCTCGCGCGTCTTCGCCGGCAATCCGGCGGCGATCGTGCCGCTCGAACGCTGGTTGCCCGACGACGTCATGCAGGCGATCGCGACGGAGAACAATCTATCCGAGACGGCGTTTTTCGTGCCTCGCGGCGAGGATTATGACATCTGCTGGTTCACGCCCGTGGCGGAAATCGATCTCGCCGGTCATCCGACATTGGCGACAGCGCATGTCATCTTGAATCTTCGCGGCACGCGGCGCGATCGGGTGCGATTCCATTCCCGCAAGTCGGGCGCGCTCGTCGTGACGCGCGAGGGCGACAAGCTGGCGATGGACTTTCCGGCGCGACCACCCGGCCCGAGATCCAATCTCGGCGACGTCGCCGCGGCGCTCAATCGGACCCCCCGCGAGGTGCTGGCGGCGCGCGACGGATTTGCGGTCTTCGCCAGCGCCGACGAGGTGGTGTCGTTGTCGCCCGATTTCGCCAAGGTCGCGGCGCTCGACTGCATGGCCCTGATCGCCACCGCGCCTGGAGCGCCGGGAGGCGGCGTCGATTTCGTGTCGCGCTTTTTCGCGCCCAAGCAC
>DATFES010000148.1:0-2098 GCA_035250945.1 Alphaproteobacteria bacterium
CAGCGCGAACGGCTCTCCCTTGGCCTTCATTTCGGATACCAGGTCGAGTAGGTCGGATGCGCGGGTCATGACCGTCAAATCCTCGCTAGATAAGGCTCGAGCGCGGCGAAACTGGCAAGATTGTGCGCCGGCGCGAAGAGATCGACGAAGGGCAGCGCGGCCTGCATGCCGCGGGCGTCGGGCGTGTAGCGCTCCCAGCCGATCAGCGGATTGAGCCAGACGATTCGCCGGCACCGCCGGCGCAAGCATCGCATCGCCTCGGCGAGGCGGTCCGGGTCTCCCGTGTCGTATCCGTCCGAGACGATTATCACCGCGGTGCGCGCGTTGATCACGCGTTTGGCGTGCCAGCGGTTGAACGCGGCCAGGCACTCGCCGATGCGCGTTCCACCGCCGATTCCCTGAGCCATCAAGGACATGCGCTCGATAGCCCGCCCGGCGTCGCGATCGCGCAAGGCGTGCGAGATGTGCACCAGGCGCGTGTGAAAAACGAACGCCTCGGCTTCGCGGAACGCGTCGACGAGGCCATGCATCAAGCGGACGAAGAAGGCGGTGTAGGGCGCCATCGATCCCGATGCGTCGAGAATCACGACGAGGCGCAGGGGTTTGCGCTTGCGCTGGCGCCAGGCGAGATCGATCGGCGTGCCGCCATGCGAGACGCTGCGGTGGATGGTGCGCCGCAGGTCCAGCCGGCGTCCGCGCCGGCGGGCCTGCTCGCGTCGGACGAACCTCGCGCGCATGCGATGGGCGAGCCGCTCGGCGAGAGCATGCAGCTTGGCGATCTCGTCGGGATCGATGATGTGACGCATATCGGCCGCCGCAAGCCGCTCTGCGCTGGATGCGACGGTGGGCCGCGGGCGCCGATCGTCGGTTTCCGGCCCGTCGTCCTCTTCGGCGGCGTCGGCCTCTCCCATCGACGGATCGGGCGGAGCCGCCTCGGCCAGGCGCTGCAAGGACGGGCCGCCGTGCGCGCCCGCCGCCGTTGGACGCAGCGCGCGACGAACGCCGCGGCCGAGCCAGTACGCGGCGAAGATATCGTCGAAGCGCTCCCAGTCGGAGCGATCGGCGCAAAACAGCGCGCGGAATGCCGGCTTGAGCAAGGACGAGCGCGACGCCGCAGGCGACGCGAGAATCGCCAGCGCGTCGCGCGATTCGGCAAGGCCCACCGCAAATCCGTTGTCGCGCAACGTCCGCACGAACCCGACCAGCCGCCGCGTGCCGGCGCCGATCGTCTGGTTCGGACCGTCCGTTTCGGGCGTAGGCATGCGGCACGCGTTCCGCTCAAGCGACCTTGCCGAGAAGGCGGTCGGTCACTTCGCGGGTCATCCGCGTGCGGTCCTCGTGCGTCTTGAGCAGGCACATCAGGGTTTCGTGCACCGTCTCCGGCGCGGCGCGCAGTTCGTGAACCTCGAGGCCGGCGAGAGTCGCCGCCCAATCGAGCGTCTCTGCGACGCCGGGAACCTTTCGCATGTCCTCCTTGCGCACAGCCGCTACCATCCGCGCGATTTGCTGCGCCAGGGCGGCGTCGATTGCGGGAAGGCGGGTGACGATGATTCGCGCTTCGCGCTCGACGTCGGGAAAGTCGACATAGTGGTAGAGGCAGCGTCGGCGAAGCGCGTCCGATAGCTCGCGAGTGCTGTTCGAAGTCAGCACCACGCGCGGGATCGATCGCGCCGTTACCGTGCCGAGCTCGGGAATGCTGACTTGGAAATCCGACAACAACTCCAGGAGGAACGCCTCGAACTCCTCGTCGGCGCGATCGACCTCGTCGACCAGCAGGACGGGCGGGGTATCGCGGCGGATCGCCGCCAACAGCGGACGTTCGAGCAGGTACTTTTCGGAGAATATATGCTCTTCGATGGCGTCGGCGCTGGCCCCGGCGCCCTCGTGCGCCTTGATGGCGAGAAGTTGGCGCTGGTAGTTCCACTCGTAGAGCGCCGCGTTCTGATCGAGCCCCTCGTAACACTGCAGCCGGATCAATTCCGTTTCGTGCACTGCGGCGAGCGCCTTGGCGACCTCGGTCTTGCCGACGCCGGCTTCCCCCTCGAGTAACAATGGCCGCTTGAGGTAGTCCATCAGCCACAGCGCCAGCGACAGATCG
>DATFES010000150.1:0-2011 GCA_035250945.1 Alphaproteobacteria bacterium
GCCGGCGAAGGCCTCGCGCGAGGCCTTGGGATTCTTGAGATATCCTTTCATGACGATGTTGCCGCGCATGAACACCTCGCCGATCGTGGCGCCATCGGAGGGGACCGGCGCAAGGGTGAGCGGATCGGCGACCATCAGCCCGTCGAGCACTTGATAACGCACGCCCTGGCGCGCCTTGAGCGTCGCTTGCTCTTCCGCCGGCAAGCTGTCCCATTCCTCGTGCCAGGCGCACACCACGGCGGGACCGTAGACCTCGGTGAGGCCGTAGACGTGGGTGATGCGGAAGCCCATGCGCTCCATTTTCTCGATCACCGCCGCTGGCGGCGCCGAGGCGGCGGTCATGACTTGGACCTTGCGCGCGAATCCGGCGCGTTCGTCCTCGCGCGCGTTGACCAGCATGTTGAGCACGATCGGCGCGCCGCAGAAATGCGTGACGCCCTCGTCGCGAATGGCGTCGAAAATCGCCCGCGATTCGACGCGCCGCAGGCAGACATTGGCGCCGCCCATCGCCGCCATTGTCCACGGGAAGCACCAGCCGTTGCAGTGGAACATCGGCAGGGTCCAGAGATAAACCGGGTGCGTCGGCAGATTCCAGACCAGCACGTTGCCGATGGCGTTCAGGTAGGCGCCGCGATGGTGATAAACCACGCCCTTGGGGTTGCCCGTGGTGCCTGACGTATAATTGAGCGCGATCGCGTCCCATTCGTTTCCCGGCGGCGACCACTCGTGATCCGGGTCGCCTTCGAGCAGGAACGCCTCGAAGTCCTTTGCGCCCAGCCGCTCGCCCCCGGGACCGTTGGGGTCGTCGATATCGATCACCAGCGGTTTTTTCTTGGCGCGCTTGATCGCGTCCTTTATCACCGGCGCGAACTCGGTATCGGTGAAGAGCACCTTGGCTTCGCCGTGGTCGATCATGAAGGCGATCGCCGCCGCGTCGAGCCGGACATTGAGGGCATTAAGCACGGCGCCTTGCATCGGTACGCCGAAGGCGCACTCGTACGCCCCGGGGATATTGGGCGCCATCAGCGCCACGGTGTCGCCGCGCCCGACGCCGCGGCCGGCGAGGGCCGATGCCAGCCGTCGGCAACGATGGTACGTCTGCGCCCAGTTGCGCCGGATGGCGCCGTGGACGATCGCCGGATGCTTGGGCCACACCGAGGCGGCGCGCGGCAGGAAGGACAGCGGCGAAAGCGGAACGTAATTCGCCGCGTTTTGATCGAGGTCAATGTCGTAAGGGCTGCCTCGATGCGATGAGGGACGGCGCCGATTGGACGTGCGGGCCGAAGGCGACGTGTGCGGGGCGGATTTTCCAGACTTACGGGCGCGAGAATGGCGCTTCATGGCAGGCATGTGCGAACCGTTTTCCTTCAAGGAGGTTGCGGCCCGCGCCTCGACTTCGCCGCCACGAAGTCGGCGCACGAACGCGCCGGAGCGGCCCGTAATCTGCCAGAAAGCGGCTTGGCAAGACAGGGGCATTGCGGGCAGACTCGGGCCGCGTTTCGCCAACAATGACAGGCGTTTCGGGAGGAGGGGCAGAGCCATGAGCCGTTACGCCGAGGCGCATCGTCGATCGCTTGTCGACCCGGCCGGATATTGGGGCGAGGTAGCCGAGGCGATCGTTTGGACCAGGAAATGGTCCAAGGTGCTCGACGACCAGCGCAAGCCGTTCTATCGCTGGTTCGTCGGCGGCGAACTCAATACGTGCTGGAATGCGCTGGATCGCCACGTTGCGGAAGGCCGCGGCGAGCAGAAAGCGCTCGTCTACGACAGCCCGGTCACCGGCGGCACGCTCAAGGCGTTCACTTACCGCGAGCTGACCGATGCAGTAGCCCGCTTCGCCGGCGCGCTCCAAGGGCTCGGCGTCGC
Source organism: Alphaproteobacteria bacterium (assembly GCA_035250945.1). Lineage (GTDB taxonomy): Bacteria > Pseudomonadota > Alphaproteobacteria > CACIAM-22H2 > CACIAM-22H2 > DATFES01. The sequence continues at coordinate 1,867 of DATFES010000150.1, forward strand.
CAAGGGCGACCGCGTGATCATCTACATGCCGATGGTTCCCGAAGCGGCGATCGCCATGCTCGCCTGCGCGCGCCTCGGCGCCGTGCACTCGGTGGTGTTCGGCGGCTTCGCCGCCAACGAACTCGCCGTGCGCATCGACGACTGC
>DATFES010000154.1:0-2292 GCA_035250945.1 Alphaproteobacteria bacterium
ATCGCCCCCGGCGGCGAGCAGATGGGTCGCGAAACTATGGCGCAACGCGTGCGGCGTCGCGGTGTCGGGCAGCCCGAAAGCGGCGCGAAGTTGGCGCATCCGCGCTTGGACGACGCCGGCCTGCAGACGCTTGCCGCGCGCCCCGACGAAAAGCGGGCCATCGACGCCCGGCCGCCACGGGCATCGGGCGAGATAGTCCTCGATCGCGTCGCGGACGGCCGGCAGCAACGGTACGACCCGTGTCTTGCGGCCTTTGCCGACGACGGCGATCGATTCGGCGAGCGGCAGCACACGGCGGTCGAGCGACAATGCCTCGTCGATCCGCAGTCCGCAGCCGTAGAGCAGCGTCAGCAGCGCCGCATCGCGCGCGGCGATCCACGGCTCCTCGCTGAACCGCCCAACCTCCTCGAGCGCCAGCGCGGCGTCGGATTCGTTCAGCGGTTTAGGCACGCCGTGCGGGCGCTTGGGCGTGCGAAGTTGCGCCAAATGCGGGTTGCGGGCGATCCCGCGCCGGTCGAGCCAGCGAAAGAAGCTGCGCAAGGTCGACAGCGCCCGCGCGTTCGATGTTGCAACCTTTCCTTCGCCGACGCGCCGGGCGAGCCAGGCGCGGAAATCCGCCGCGCGCAATTCGCCGAGCTGGGCGAGCCCCGGCGGCGCGCCGAGATGATCGAGGAGAAAGGCGAAGAACGCGACGAGGTCGCGAAGGTAGGCCGCCGTGGTGTGCGGCGAAACCCGCCGCTCGAGGCCAAGCCAGTCGGCCCAAGCGATCACCGCCTCGGCGAGATCGCCTTGCGCAGGCAGATCGTCGGGGACCCGATGGCCCTGCACGCGCGGCGCCGCCGGCGCCGCCGCTAGGCGCGGTCGAGCCATCCGCGCAGACTGAGTTCGACCACGCGCCCGAGAAACGACAAAAGCTCGGTTCCCTGCCCGGCGTGAAACTTGTCGGCGGTCCTCGCGCCGAAGGCGAGCATGCCGAGCGGCGCTTCGCGGCGAAGCTGAAGACGAAGCAGCGCCTGCGAGCGCACCAGCGTCGCCGCACCGCCGAATATCAACGGATCGCCCGGCTCGTCGGCGATCAGTACGATATCGCGGCCGCCGGCCATCGCCCGGTCGATCGTGCCTTTGGGCAGCAGCTTGAGCGCGGTGCGATTGGCTTCGCCAGGCACGCGGTCGAGCGCCTCGAAAGCGAGGATGATCGCGTCGACTTCGAGATGCAGCGCCAAATCCGTGGTGACGATCTCGATCAAGTGTTCCAGCGTCGTGGCGCCGAGCATTGCGATGACCGCCGTGTGGATACGCGACTGACTCGACAGATTGGCCCGGGCCGAGGCGATCAGGTCGTTGTGCTGCGTTTGCAGCCGGCCGACGTCGCCACGCAGCCGATCCAGCATGAAGCTCTGAAAATCGACGATGCCGTTCGCCTGGTACTGCGGCGGGGCGGCCAGAAACGACAGGATCTCGGGATGCTCGATCAAAAAATCGGGATGCCGGCGCAGATAGGCGAGGACGTCGACGCTACTCAGGTCGCTTTCGAGCTTCGGTACGCTTTCGCTATCGGCCATGCGCGCGTTGGCTCCCCTCAAGCGGCGCCGAGGATCGACTGGCCGGTCTTCTGCCAGTCGGCGAGAAAGGCGGCGAGACCCTTGTCGGTAAGCGGATGGGCGAACATCGCCCGCATCACCGTCGGCGGCAGGGTCGCCACGTGGGCGCCCATCTTTGCCGCCTCGACAACGTGCACCGGCCCGCGAACCGAGGCGACCAGGACCTCGGTCTTGAACGCCGGGTACTGGCGATAGATCGCGACGATGTCGCGGATCAGCTCCATGCCGCCGCCGCCGACATCGTCGAGCCGACCGACGAATGGCGAGATGAACGAAGCGTCGGCCTTGGCCGCGAGGATCGCCTGGGCGGGCGAGAAGCACAGCGTCACGTTCACCATCGTGCCATCGCCCCTGAGCGCCTTGCAGGCTCTGAGGCCGTCGGGCGTCAGCGGCACTTTGATCGCGACATTGGGCGCGATCTTGGCGAGCTTGCGCCCTTCTTCCAGCATCGTCGCGTGGTCGGTCGCCGTCACCTCGGCGCTCACCGGGCCCTTGACCACCTTGCAGATGTCGGCAATCACGTCGAGGAAGCGGCGATTCGATTTCGCCACCAGCGACGGATTTGTCGTGACGCCGTCGACCAGACCGGTGGCGGCAAGCTCGCGGATCTCGTTCAAGTCGGCGCTGTCGATGAAGAACTTCATGCCAATCGTACGCCCCGCCCCGTCGCGGCGAAGATTCGCGCGCTGCT
>DATFES010000156.1:0-2211 GCA_035250945.1 Alphaproteobacteria bacterium
GTCCACGGCGGCGCCAGCCCCGGAAAATACGGGGCGAGCGTGTCCATCGCTTGTTCGGCGAGCCGCCGAAAGGTCGTGATCTTTCCACCGAACACCGTCAGCAGCGGCGCGGCGCCGTCGGAGGCGTCGAGTTCGAGAACATAGTCGCGCGTTACTTCCGAGACGCTCGACTTGCCATCGTCGTAGAGCGGACGCACCCCGGCATAACTCCACACGATGTCCGAAGGCGCCACGGGCTTGGCGAGATATCGGTTCACCGCGCTGCACAAATAAAGCGTCTCATCGTCGGAAATGGCGACGCCGCGGGCCGCGCCGTCGAACATCACATCGGTGGTCCCGATGAGAGAGTAGCGGCCTTCGTAGGGAATGACGAAAACGATTCGGCGATCGTCGTTTTGGAGGATCAGCGCATGGTCGCCCTCGTACTGCCGCGGCACGACGATGTGGCTGCCTTTGACCAGACGCAGACGCGCCGGCGTATTGCGCCCGAGCGAGCCGGTCAACACGTCGCGCGCCCAAGGACCGGCGGCGTTGACCACGGCGCGCGCCCGCGCTTCGCGGGAGACACCGTGCTCGTGATCGACCAATACGGCGCGCCACGCCCCGTCCTCGCGCCGCGCCGAGACGAGCCCGGTACGAACGCAAACGACCGCTCCGCGATCGGCCGCATCGCGCGCGTTCAAGACCACCAGGCGCGCATCGTCCACCCAGCAGTCGGAGTAGACGAAGCCTCGCGTCAGTTCGGGCCTCAAGCCGCGGCCGAACCCGCTCGTCCGCAGGTCGACCGCGCGCGATTCGGGCAGAACGCTGCGCCCGCCGAGGTGATCGTAGAGCCATAGCCCGAGCCGAATCATCCAAGCAGGTCGTAGTTCGGCGACGTGCGGCAGAACGAAGCTGAGCGGCCAGATGATGTGCGGAGCGATCGACAGGAGCACCTCGCGCTCGGCGAGCGCCTCGCGCACCAGGCGGAATGCGTAATGCTCGAGGTAGCGCAGGCCGCCGTGAATCAATTTGCTCGAGGCCGATGAGGTTGCGCTCGCCAGGTCTTCGACCTCGACAAGCAGCACCCGGAGGCCTCGGCCGCTTGCGTCGCGCGCAATGCCGGCGCCATTGATGCCGCCGCCGATAATCAGCAGATCGAAGAGTTCTTGGTCGCGTGCCGACATGCGAAGGGTACGGCCGAGGCGATGGCGATTGGCTTGACGAGGCCGGTTGTGCGATCAAATCGGGGTAACGTCAAGTGAACCTGGGGGCCGACATGCGTTCGGTTGCCGACATTCCGCCAGTACAGCTGCGCGCGCTGCGCGGCGTATTCATGGACATCGACGATACCCTGACGACAGGCGGCCGGCTTACCGCTGCCGCTTATGGCGCGCTCGAGGAGCTCAAAGACGCCGGCTTGATGGTCGTGCCGATCACCGGCCGGCCAGCGGGCTGGTGCGACCATATCGCGCGCATGTGGCCGGTCGATGCGGTGATCGGCGAGAACGGCGCGTTCTATTTCCGCTACGATCCCGCAGGCCGCAAGCTGGAAAAGCGATTTGCGGTCGACGGCGCGCGGCGGGAGTCCGACCGCCGGCATCTTGCCGAAATCGCCAAGCTGGTCCTGGCGGCGTTTCCCGGGACCGCGATCGCGTCGGACCAGCAGTATCGCGAAACCGATCTGGCCATCGACTACTGCGAGGACGTACCGCCGCTGGCCATTGATGTCGCGCAACGCATCGCCGAACTCCTGAAAACCCACGGCCTTTCCGCCAAGGTAAGCTCGATACATGTCAACGGGTGGTATGGCCGCCATGACAAGCTGTCGATGACGCAAACGCTGCTGCGCGAGCGCTTCGACGCTGATCTGGCGCTCGAGCGCGCCGCCTTCGCGTTCGTCGGCGACTCGCCCAACGACGCTCCGATGTTCGGATACTTTCCTTTATCGGTCGGGGTGGCCAATATCCGACAGTTCGCGGCTCAACTGGCGCATGCTCCAGCCTATGTCACGCGCGCAGAGGCGGGCGCCGGCTTCGTCGAGTTCGCACGGTTGGTGCTGGACGCCCGAACGTCTCAGTGAAACCGCATTCCAGCAATCGTTCCCGCGACGTGAAAGCGGGCACGGTCGCTCGGCGCAGGCTCGACGCGAACCACGATGACATCGCAAAAGACGTAGCGCGGCTCGGCCTCGGCGCCGAACGGATTGGCGATGGTTATTCGCAACGCGGT
>DATFES010000175.1:0-3367 GCA_035250945.1 Alphaproteobacteria bacterium
CTGCTTCGCATAAGTGTTTCGACTACCGCAAAAGGTCACGCTGCGACGCGATCTTCCTTGGGCATGATCGCATAGGGATGCGCCGCGCCGGGCAATTTCAGCATCCGTTCGGCCCAATCGCGCACGTTGGGATAGCGCGCCACGTCGAAGCCTCCCTCCTCGGCCGTCGCCACCCACGGAAAGATGGCGACGTCGGCGATGGTCGGCTGCGGGCCGGCGATGAATTTGCTGCTGCCGAGCTGGCGATCGAGCGTCGCCAGCGCCTGCTCGCCGCGGGCGCGGAAGAACTCCATTACCGGCGGCTCCTGCCGCCAGAATCGTTGCGCCGCCCGCGCAAACCCGAGACCGCTTGCCATGCGATCGAGGTCCCACGCCAGCCACTCGGCGACGCGTTGGCGCTCGGCCGGCGTCCGGCCGCCGAACCTGCCGAATTTGTCGGCGAGATATTGCAGGATCACGTTCGACTGGCAGAGGAAGGTCGCCCCGTCCTGCAACACGGGCACCTGCCCGAAGCGGTTCTTGGCGAGGAACTCCGGCCGCTTGTTCTCGCCGGCCATGAGATCGACGTGCTTGTAATCGAAGTTCGCGCCGCACAGCGAAAGCATCAGGCCGACCTTGCACGAAGGCAGCGACAGGTGCAGCCCATAAAGCAGCAAACGATCGGAGGCTCGCGCACCCGGTTTGCGTGCCCGGGAGGCCCGCGTCGGTCGTGCGCCTTTGGCGGCGCGCAAGGCGGATCGTTGGGCCGCGCGTTTGATCTTCACCGACGCCTTCAGCGTCTTGAACGCCTTGCGGCGCGCCGTTCTCTTGACCGCCTTCTTGCGTGCCATCGTTAACTCCTCGGCCGGCGCGGCGCGCCGGCGACCACGCGTCCTGCCTATTCGGCGAGTTTTCTCTTCAGTATCTCGTTGACCGCGGCGGGATTTGCCTTGCCGCCGGTCGCCTTCATGACCTGGCCCACGAACCAACCGAACAGCGCCTGTTTGCCGCCGCGGTAGTCCGTCACTTTCGCCGCGTTGTCGGCGATGACCTTGTCGACCGCCGTTTCAATCGCCGCGACGTCGGTCACCTGCCGCAGGCCCTTTTCCTCGACGATCGACGCGGCGTCCCTGCCCGTCTCGACCATCAGCGCGAAAACGTCCTTGGCGATGCGGCCCGAAATCGTACCGTCGTCGATGAGATCGAGCAGCCCGGCGAGCGCCGCGGCCGATACCGGAGTGTCGGCGATGGTCCGGTTCTCGCGATTCAGTGCGCCGAACAACTCGCCGATCACCCAATTCGCGGCTTGCTTAGCGTCCTTACGCCCACGGGCAACCGATTCAAAATACTCCGCCGATTCCCGTTCGGCGACCAACACGCTCGCATCGACGCCCGTGAGCTTGTATTCGCGGATGAACCGCTCCTTCTTGGCCTCGGGCAGCTCGGGCATCTGGCGCTTGATGACGTCGATCGTTTTGCGATCCAGCACGAGCGGCAGCAGATCGGGGTCGGGGAAGTAGCGATAGTCGTGCGCATGCTCCTTCGAGCGCATCGAGCGCGTCACGCCGCGATCGGAATCGAACAGCCGGGTTTCCTGTTCGACAGTTCCGCCGTCCTCGATCAGCGCGACCTGGCGGCGCGCCTCGTACTCGATCGCCTGCATGACGAAGCGGACGGAATTGACGTTCTTGATCTCGCAGCGCGTGCCGTAGGGCGCTTCGGGCCGGCGCACCGACACGTTGGCGTCGCAGCGCATGGAGCCTTCCTCCATGTTGCCGTCGCAGGTGCCGAGGTAGCGCAGGATCGCGCGCAGCTTGCGCAAATAAGCGCCCGCTTCCTCGGGCGACCGGAGGTCGGGTTCGGACACGATCTCCATCAGCGCGACGCCCGAGCGATTGAGATCGACATAGGTCTTGCTCGGGTGCTGGTCGTGCAGCGACTTGCCGGCGTCCTGCTCCAGGTGTAGCCGCGTGATGCCGACCTTGCGCGTCGCGCCGTCGGCGAGATCGAGCGTCACCGTCCCGCCCGTGACGATCGGCCGCGTGTACTGCGAGATCTGATAACCAGCCGGCAGATCGGCGTAGAAATAGTTCTTGCGATCGAAGATCGAGACCTCATTGATCGTGCCGCCGAGGCCGAGGCCGGTCTTGATCGCCTGCTCGACGCAGTGCCGGTTGATCACCGGCAGCATTCCGGGAAACGCCGCGTCGACGAAGCTCACTTGCGTGTTCGGTTCGCCGCCGAAATCGGCGGCCGCGCCCGAAAACAGCTTGGCCTTCGAGACGATCTGGGCGTGCACCTCGAGCCCGATCACCATTTCCCAATCGCCGGTCTTGCCCACGACCAGCATCGCTAGGCCCCCAGCATCGGCGGCTTCCCCTTGAAGCCCGCGGCGGCTTCGAGCACGCCGGCGGCGCGGAACATCGTCTCCTCGTCGAAGGCGCGGGCGATGAGCTGCAGGCCGAGCGGCAGTCCGTCCGCCGAGAGACCCGCCGGCACCGAGATTCCCGGCAGGCCAGCGAGGTTGACCGTCACGGTGAACACGTCGTTCAGATACATGGCGATGGGGTCGTCCGCCTTGTCGCCGATGGCGAACGCCGCCGACGGCGCGGTCGGCGTCAGGATGACGTCGCATTTCTTGTAGGCATCGGCGAAATCGCGGGCGATCAGCGCCCGGACGCGCTGCGCCTTCAGATAATAGGCATCGTAATACCCGGCCGAAAGAACATAAGTGCCGATCAACACCCGCCGGCGCACCTCGGCGCCGAAACCTTCGGCGCGCGTCTTTTCGTACATATCGTCGAGGCTGTCGCCCGGCACGCGAAGACCGAAACGCACGCCGTCATATCGCGCCAGGTTCGACGACGCCTCCGCCGGAGCGATGATGTAATACGTCGGCAATGCGTATTTGGTATGCGGCAGGCTGATCTCGACTGGTAGGGCGCCGGCGGCCTTCAGCCACGCCACCCCCTGCTCCCACAGCGTGTCGATTTCCGCCGGCATGCTGTCGATGCGGTACTCCTTCGGAATGCCGAACTTGAGGCCGCGAATGTCGCCGGTGAGCGCCTTCTCGTAATCGGGAACCGGCCGCGGCACTGACGTCGAATCGCGCGGATCATGGCCGGCCATCGCGCGCAGCATGATCGCCGCATCGCGCACCGAGCGGGTCAGCGGTCCGGCCTGGTCGAGCGATGACGCGAAGGCGACGATGCCCCAGCGCGAACAGCGCCCATAGGTCGGCTTGACGCCGACGATGCCGCAAAACGAAGCCGGTTGCCGGATCGAGCCGCCGGTGTCGGTGCCGATGGCGCCCATTGCGATGCGGGCCGCAACCGCCGCCGCCGAGCCGCCTGAAGAGCCGCCGGGCACGAGATCGCGGTTGTCGCCG
>DATFES010000053.1:0-3726 GCA_035250945.1 Alphaproteobacteria bacterium
TCTCGGACGCCCGACGCTCATGACCCTTCGCGGACCAGGGCCCGCAGGGTTGCCGCCGGCTCTCGTCGGACAGCTCGGGCTCGATGTCGAGTACCAGCCTTGGCAACGCCGCGAACTCGAGCGATTGCTTCAGGAAAGCCATTGCAACGAGCTTCCCGCGACTACGCTGGCGCGAATGGTAACGATTCAGCAAGCCCGCGATGGCGCGCTCGCTAGCGCGATGCGCGCGGGAGATCGCCGGTCGTCGGGCGGCGCCGTTCTTATCGCCGGATCGGGCCATGCACGAAACGATTTTGGGGTGCCATGGCACATGACGCGCGTCGCCCCAAACCGCTCAATCCTTGTGGTCGCGCTCATCGAGTTCGACCCCGCCAAGCCGGACGCCGCAGGCTATGCACGCGCCGCGGATGGCGCACCGTTGTTCGACTACATATGGTTCACTGCCCCGGTGGTCCGTGAGGACCCTTGCGCGGGGCGCCAGCGGCCGGGAGGTCTGACCTACCGGTCGCGGCCTTGAGCCTGCGCGGATCGATGCTTAGGGTGGCGAAATCGGACCTAAGGAGAACCGCACCATGGAGATGACCGGCGAGTACCGGATCGCGGCGCCGCGCGAACGGGTTTGGCAGGCGCTCAACGATCCAGCGGTCTTGCGAGCATCGATCCCAGGCTGCGAGAGCATCGAAAAGGTATCCGACACCGAGTTGACCGCCCGCGTGTCGTTGGCGGTCGGGCCGGTCAAGGCCAAATTCAGCGGCAAGGTGACGCTTTCGAACCTCGATCCGCCCAACGGCTACACGATCAGTGGCGAAGGCCAGGGCGGCGTGGCCGGATTTGGCAAGGGCGGCGCGCAGGTGCGTCTCGAGCCGGATGGCGAGGCGACGATACTGCGATACACGGCAAACGCCACGGTGGGCGGTAAGATCGCCCAGCTCGGCGCGCGGCTGGTCGACGCCACCGCGAAGAAGCTTGCCGACGAATTCTTCAACCGCTTCGCCGCCACTCTCGCGCCGCCACCGGTGCCGGCCGCCGGTGAGACGCCGGCGCAAGGAGCAGTGGCGCCTTCGAACGCCCCGGGCACCGCGAAGCGTCTGCCGCAATGGGCTTGGATCTCGATCCTGATCGCTGCGGTTGCCGTTTTGCTCTGGTTATTCGCGCGAAATTGAACCTCGCGCAATTGTGGCCGTCCCGAAGCTTGACGCGCGACCCCGCGCCGTCCGACACTCCGCGGCAAGAATGATCGACGGCCAAGCGTCGCGATCGAGAACGAAAGGGAGCGAAGAAAAATGCCAAAAGTTTCCTTGAGCGTGAACGGCAGTCCGGTCTCTGCCGAGGTCGAGGGCCGGACGCTGCTGGTCCAGTTATTGCGCGAAAAACTTGGCTTGACCGGCACGCATGTCGGCTGCGACACCAGCCAGTGCGGGGCCTGCGTCGTCGATATCGATGGCCGCTCGATCAAGAGCTGCACCATTCTCGCCGTGCAAGCCGAAGGCGCCAAGGTGACGACCATTGAGGGTCTCGCCAGCGACGGTAAACTGCACCCGATGCAGGAGGCGTTCCGCGACAACCACGGCCTGCAGTGCGGCTTTTGCACTCCCGGCATGGTGATGAGCGCGCTCGATCTCGTGAAGCAGAACCCCAACCCCAGCGAGACCGAAATCCGCGAGTGGCTGGAAGGCAATCTCTGCCGGTGCACCGGCTATCACAACATCGTCAAATCGATCAAAGCCGGCGCCGCAGCAATGCGCGGCGCGGGGAGGTAAACCATGGCGCATGACGGCATCGGCGCCGCGGTGCGGCGCAAGGAAGATTTCCGCTTTCTGACCGGGCGCGGGATGTACACCGACGACATCAGCCGCCCAGGCCAGCTCCACGCCTTCATTCTGCGCTCGCCGCATGCCCATGCGGCGATCAAGAAGCTCGACGTTTCGAAGGCGAAGAAAGCGCCGGGTGTGGTCGCCGTGTTCACCGGCGCCGATATGGCGAAGGACAATATCGGCGGCCTCCCGTGCGGCTGGTTGGTCAAGAACAAGGACGGCAGCCCGATGGTCGAGCCGCCGCACGCCCCATTGGCGGCCGACCGCGTGCGCCATGTCGGCGATCAGGTGGCGGTGGTCATCGCCGAGACCAAGGGCCAAGCCAAGGACGCGGCCGAGATGATCGAAGTCGACTACCAGCCGCTCCCGGCGGTGGTCTCAATCGCCGACGCCGTCAAACCCGGCGGTCCACTGGTATGGGACCAGGCGGCCGGCAACACCTGCTACGACTGGCACCTCGGCGACAAGGACGCGGTCGATGCGGCGTTCAAGAAGGCGCACAAGGTCGCCAAGATCGATATCGTCAACAATCGCCTGATACCGAACGCGATGGAACCGCGGGCGGCGATCGGCGATTTCGATCGCGCGAGCGGCGAACATACGCTCTACACCACGAGCCAGAATCCCCACGTCATTCGTTTGCTCATGGGAGCGTTCGTGCTCCACATCCCCGAGAGCAAGCTGCGCGTTTTCGCGCCCGATGTCGGCGGCGGATTCGGTTCGAAGATCTACCACTACGCCGAAGAGGCGATCGTCACCTGGGCCGCCGGCAAGCTGGCGAAGCCGGTCAAGTGGACGGCGGAGCGGACGGAATCGTTCATGTCGGACGCCCACGGCCGCGACCACGTCACCCACGCGGAGCTTGCGCTCGACAAGGACGGAAAGTTTCTGGCATTGCGCGTCAACACGCTGGCGAATCTCGGCGCGTATCTGTCGACATTCGGCTCGTGTATTCCGACCTACCTGTACGCAACGCTGCTCGCCGGCGTCTACACCACTCCGGCCATATATGTCGAAGTGCGCGCGCTTTTCACCAACACGGTTCCCGTCGACGCGTATCGCGGCGCCGGGCGTCCGGAGGCGTCGTACCTGCTCGAACGCCTGGTCGATGTCGCCGCGCGCGAGATGAACATGGATCGCGTCGAAATCCGGCAGAAGAACTTCATTCCCAACGACGCCTTCCCCTATCAAACGCCGGTGGCGCTGCAGTACGACAGCGGCAACTATCATGCGACGCTCGACGCCGCGCTGAAAGCGGCCGATTGGGCGGGCTTCGCCAAGCGTAAGGAGGAGGCGAAGAAACGCGGCAAGCTGCGCGGCATCGGCGTCTCGACCTACATCGAGGCGTGCGGCATCGCGCCGTCGAACATCGCCGGCGCGCTAGGCGCGCGCGCCGGACTTTACGAGGCGGCGTCGATTCGCGTCCATCCGACCGGCAGCGTCACCGTGTTCACCGGCTCGCACAGCCATGGACAAGGCCACGAGACGACGTTCGCGCAGCTTGTCGCCGACCGATTGGGCATCGCGATCGACAGCGTCGAGGTGGTCCACGGCGACACGGCGAAGATTCCGTTCGGCATGGGCACCTATGGCTCGCGCTCGCTCGCCGTCGGAGGAACCGCGATCATGCGCGGGCTCGACAAGATCGTCGCCAAGGGCAAGAAGATCGCCGCCCACCTGCTCGAGGCGTCCGAGGCGGATATCGAATTCAAGGACGGCAAGTTCACCGTCGCCGGAACGGACAAGAGCAAGGCATTCGGCGAAATCGCACTGACTGCGTACGTTCCGCACAACTATCCGCTGGACGAGCTCGAACCGGGCCTCGACGAGACGGCGTTCTACGATCCCAAGAACTTCACCTTTCCCGGCGGCTGCCACATCTGCGAGGTGGAAGTCGACCCCGACACGGGCG
>DATFES010000292.1:0-6825 GCA_035250945.1 Alphaproteobacteria bacterium
AGCGCTCGCCGACGGAGCGCCGAGACCGGCGCTTTGTGTGCCGCCAGGTGCGGCGCCGCCATCGCCGCCGCCGCTCGAACCGGAGCCGCCGCCGCCGGAGTGCGCCGATTCTACGGCGCTCGAGACCTGGCCGAAGGTGCCGGCGAGATTGAAGCCAAGAAGGTAGCCGCCGGCGACGAGGACGAGAGAAATCGAAGCGACGATGATGCCGTATTCGATGGCCGTCGCGCCCGAGGCATCGACGGCGAGCCGGCGGCCTGATGTCGGCGCCACGCGGCCAGTCAAACGGTCGATGCGGTCACGAACTCGGTCCATGGTGTCCTCGCTTTTCGGCCTTCGCGTCCTGCCGATTTGCCGGCGCGCGGAGACGGGCTCCGCGGTGAATTGCGAGGAATCTAACGGGTAAGAAGTAAATAATTCTCAAATTTTAGAAATATCCATCGTTAATTGGCTAATATTGATAGTTACCAGGAAATGAAGATTCCAATCCAATACTGAAAGTACGAAGCGATCGCTGCCGGCATGGTTAAAGGAAATGGCGAAAAAATATGGGCGGCGGGCCATGAGGGCCGCCGCCCGCCAAAGATCGCGAATTTGACTTGGGCGATTTAACGGATCGTTCCGCAGGCGACGCGCGCGCCTCCGCCGCCGAGCGGCGCGGGTTGGTCGGAGTAATTGTCGCCGCCGGCGTGGATCATCAGCGACTTTCCTTTGAGGTCGGCGACCTTCAGTCTGGGCGCAACGACCGCCTTCTTGGCCGTACCGTCGGCGGCCACGGTCAACGCCGGCAGGTCGCCCTGGTGGCCCTCGCCTTGCGGTCCGAGATGCTTGCCGCTCTTCGCCGGATCCCAGTGCCCGCCCGCGGCGAGTCCCGGCGTCATGCGGCCGTTCTGCTCCTTGGGGCCGCAATTGGCGCTTTCGTGAACGTGAAAACCGTGATCGCCGGCGCTCATTCCTTTGAGGCGGGGCACCAGCATCATGCCGCCTTTCGTGTCGACGGCGCGGACGGTGCCGATAGCATCGCCCATGCCTTTGTCGTTGATCACGTGCATCTTGATCGTGATGTCCGCAGCCAGCGCCAGCGAAGGCAGGCCCAGCAGCGCCGCGCCGCAAAGCAGCGACGTGATTTTCATGAAGGATCCTCCCGTTTCGGTGCTTGTTCGAGCCGATTGCCGCGCGCCGTGCGATCGCCGGCGGCCGCGGGAACCGAAACGCTATCAGGGAATCCGGCCATTCGCCACCGACTGCCGGGACGCATCGGCCAGCCGATCACATGCGCGTGTAGATAGGCCCGACCCGTCTTGCAAACCGCCCGCCGCCGCTTGTACGGTCGGGTGATGAAAACCAAACCGGCATCGAAGGGGCAATCGCCGGTCGTATGGCGCGGGCGGGACGGCAAACCGGTCGCCTGCGTCGAGAAGCTCAAGGTGCTGAGCGAGAATCTCGAAGAGATCCGCCAACAGGCGCAAGACGCGCTCGAGGACGCGATGCTCATGGGGTGCGATGAAGCGCAATTCCGCGAGGTTCTGCGCGACCTCGTGGCGCGGCTCGACAACCCCTACCGCCGCGTCCGCCGCAACTAAGAAAGATTTGTCCACCAAGGCGCGTCCAATCGTGTCGCGCCGCCCGACGCCACGAAATTGAACAGGAGGTAGACATGGCGACACCCGTCCTATACGGCCCGGCTTACAGCACCTATGCACGCACGGCGCGGCTCGCGCTCGAGGAAAAGGGCGTCGCATACAAATTGGTCGAAGTCGACATGCTGAAAGGCGAGACGCAGACGCCTGAGCATCTGGCGCGCCAGCCGTTCGCCAAGGTTCCGTCCTTCGAGCACGACGGTTTCGCCGTCTACGAAACCCGCGCCATCGAGCGCTATGTCGACGAGGCGTTTGGCGGGCCCAAGCTGCAGCCCTCCGACGCCAAGGCGCGTGCGCGCATGGACCAGATCATCGGCATCGTCGACTCCTACGCCTATCCGGCGTTTATCGGCAAAGTGGTGATGCAGCGCCTCATCGCACCGCTGATGGGCGGGGCGCCCGACGAGAAGGCGATCGCCGAGGCGATGCCGATGGTCGACAAGAGCGCCGCCGCGCTCGAAACGCTGGCCGGCGGCGGCGATTTCCTGGTCGGATCATCGCTGTCCTTGGCCGACCTCCATCTTGCCCCCGTGATGGCCTATTTCTCGGCCACGCCGGAGGGCGAGAAGACGCTCGCCAAGTCGCCTAAGCTGGCGCGCTGGTGGAAGTCGGTGAGCCAGCGGCCCAGCCTTGCGAAGACCGCGCCGAAGCTGGGATGAACGTCGACGTTCAGTCAGAATTCGACCATAGATTGTTGCGTTAACCATTGTAACGATAATTTCGCTAAACCTCTAAAAACGCGTTAACGATAAATTCGCGGGTGGACGGCGACTCGATCCGCCGTCCGCTGCGCCTACATCCAGCGCCAGCGGCCGATCACGCGGCCTTGGATTTGCGCCTCGTCGAGCGTCAGTTCGTAGGCCTGGTATTTTGGATTGTCCGACGACAGACGCACGCGCGCCGGTTCCGAGCGCGCCATGTGTTCGACCCGCTTCACGACCAGCCCAAGTCCGTCGTAGATGACGAAAACGCCGGGCGGGGACGGGGTGCGGTCGGTGGTGTCGACGACGACGCGAGCGCCCGCCGCCAGCTCCGGCTCCATGCTATCGCCGTAGATCGTGATGATCCGCAACGCCGATAACGGGGCGGAGGTTTGAGCCCGGAACAGATCCGCCGGGATCTGCCATTCCGCGGCGATCCGTTCGCTGTCGATCATCGACACTTGGCCGGCGCCGGCGCGTAAATCGAGCTCCATCAGGGTCGCCATCTGTCCCTCGTCGTCGCCGGTTCGCATCCGCGCGCGCATGCGTCGCGCATGTTCGAGCCCGGCTAGCGCATAGAGCTCTTCCTCGGTGATTCCACGGCGCGTGAAAACCGGGATCAGTTCCTTCACCAGGTCCACCGGCAGGTACGATTTCTTGTACTTGTCCTCGTACGAGGCATAAGTCGAGGCCGGCTTCTCGATCGCCGCCGCCACCTCGCGCACCGAAAGATTGGCCCGCTCGCGCAGTCGCTTCAACTGCACCGCCACCGAGGACTGATTCGCCATAACGAAAGTGTGTACGACGGCGGCGCGCGTTTCTATACGAAAATCTCGTTGACGGGTGAACGATAAAATCATACAAAGACAAATTCAGTGAACGACCAGGAGTTGCGACCCATGGGCGATTGTTTACCTTCGGCTCGAGAGTCGGTATCCGCCGTAAGAAGATCGGGCGCGCTTGCCTCGCCGCTCGGCCGGCGTGCCGCGAAGAAAACGGCTGGCGAAGGCGACCTGCGCGACATGCGCGCGGCGGCATGGCATCGACAAGGAATCGTCGTGCTGCGACCGGAGGAAATCGACGATGACTGGACAAGGCAAGCCGTCGTCAACGAAGCCAACCGGCTGTACGGCCGGCGGGTGCGATGAGCCGGCGTTCGAAGCCGCGATCGGCGCCCGATTTCGTCGCGCCGACGCCGGAGCGCAATGGGCATGGCCGCGTCGAGCGCGTACGCGGGCAGATCGCCGACGAGCGCGGCAACCCGGCGCGGCCGTTCCGCGCCGTCGACACCCTCGAGATCATGATGCGCCGCGGCTCGATCAGCGCCGCGATGCGCCAGGCGGGCGACGATTTCCGGCGCGACTTCCGGTGCTCGGGATTCGACCAGCTTCGTGCGGCGCTGCTCGATCGCCTCAAAGGCGGCAGCGAACGGTTGATCGAGCTGCGTCCCGATGCGACACGGCGAGTGCGTCGCGCGCTGATCGCGCTCGGCGGCGCGACCAGCCCCGCCGGCTCGTGCGCCTGGCATGTCCTGGGATTGGAGGAGAACCTGAAGGAATGGGCGGTCCGCCAAGGCTGGTCGGGTCGCGCCATCAACGAGAAGATGGCCTCCGGGATCCTCATCGCCGCACTCGGCGTTCTGGCGATCGAATATGGCCGGGCATAGGTGCAACCATAGAGCAAGAGGGGTGACGGTATTGCAATCGCGCCGGGCGTGCAACCTGATATAGCGCCGGTGACGATGCGATGCAACCATGAACGACAAAGGGGCGTGGCGCCGTGCGCGCGCGAGCTCGGTTGGCGCGACGACCGGCGGCGATGTCGAGGTGCCGCGATGATCCGGCGCAACCAAAGAGGTTGACATCGATGTCCATGCAATCATAGAATGCGCGCAAGTTCGAGAAGCAGGCCCGCCGGGATCGCCGCCCGCGCGGGCCTTCGCATTTTTGCGGCCCGCGCTTCTCCCGCGCCTCCACTCCACGATACAGCGAGCCCGCCGCGATGAGCGATTCCGACGCCAAGCCGGAGCCGGCCGCAGCCAATGAAGCGAGCGTCGCGCGGCCGAAGCGGGCGCGCAAGCGCAAGCCGCCCGGCAACCACATCGACCCGAATACGCCGCCGCCGGCCACCCGCGATCCGGCGCCGCCGCTACCGCATGAACTCCTCCTCGCAGTGGCGCGCGGCGAGCGGGTCGGCGAGCACGAGCCGACCTTCGCCGAGCGGGTCGCTGCGGCCAAGGCGTCGGCGCGCTATTTCGCGCCCGAGGAGAAGGCCAAGCGACGCGGCAAGAAGGCCGACGATGAGGCGGGCGTTACGCGCGAGATCGGCCGCGCCAAACGCACGCTGGCGAGCAAGCTGGCGCGTCTTTCCGCCGCGAAGGACGGCGGCAAAAGCAAATGAGCGCCGGGGAGTCGCTGGCGGCGCATGTTGCTGCGTTGCCCGAGGCGGAGCGCGCCGCGTTTCTCGATGGTCTGTCGGGAGAAGAAGCGGCGGCGCTCCTCTATTGCTGGCGCTTCTGGGCGCGGCCCGAGCAGATTGCGCCCGATCATCGTCCGTGGGAGACGTGGCTGCTGCTTGCCGGCCGCGGCTTCGGCAAGACGCGCACCGGGGCGGAATGGGTGCGCGCCGAGGTCGAGAACGGCCGGCGACGGCGCTTGGCGCTCGTCGGGCCGACCGCCCGCGACGTTCGCAAGACCATGGTCGAGGGCGACAGCGGGATCCTCGCCATCGCGCCGCCGTGGTTCCGGCCGCGCTTCGAGCCATCGAAGTCGCGGCTGACCTGGCCCAACGGCGCCACCGCCGACCTTTATTCGGCCGAGGAGCCCGAGCGTCTGCGCGGGCCCAATCACGACGGCGCGTGGGTCGACGAGCTAGCGGCGTGGGCGTATCTCGACGAAACGTGGGACAACCTCGAGCTGACTTTGCGCGGCGGCGAGGACCCCAAGCGCGTCGTCACCACGACGCCCAAGCCGCGCAAGGTGCTGCGCGATCTGCTGGCCGACCCGCACACCGCGGTGATTCGCGGCTCGACCTATGACAACGCACCCAATCTGGCGCCGGCGTTCCTGAAGCGTCTCGAACGCAAGTACGAGGGAACGCGCACCGGCCGGCAGGAGCTTCACGCCGAATTGCTCGAGGAAGCCGAGGGCGCGTTGTGGAGCCGCGCACGGCTCGAAGCAGCGCGCGTCGCCCAAGCGCCGGCGATGAAACGCGTCGTGGTGGCGATCGACCCGGCGGTGACCTCGGACGCCGGCTCGGACGAAACTGGGATCGTCGTCGCCGGGCTGGGATCGGACGATGTCGCATACGTGCTCGCCGACTTGTCGGGGCGATACGGTCCCGATCAATGGGCGCGGCGCGCCGTCGAGGCCTACCGCGCGCACCGCGCCGACCGCATCGTCGCCGAGGTCAATAACGGCGGCGAACTGGTGCAGCACACGATAAGGACCGTCGACCGCGACGTCGCCTTCAAGGCGGTGCACGCCAGCCGCGGAAAACGCATCCGCGCCGAGCCGGTGGCGGCGCTCTACGAGCAGGATCGCGTGAAACACGTCGGCGCACTCGAGCTGCTCGAGGATCAGATGACCAACTGGGATCCGCTCGGCGAGGCGCGCTCGCCCGACCGGCTCGACGCCTGCGTGTGGGCGCTCAGCGAATTGATGTTGGAGACCGGACCTTCTGGGCTGATCGATTTCTACGCGCGCGAAGTCTCGCGACTCAAGGATTGACCCCGATGCGCGCCGAAATCAGCCGCGCGGCAGGCCCGGCGATCGCGCGCATTGCCCGCGTCGACGGGTTGCCGGCGCTGGCGGCGCCGCTCGAACGGATCGCGTTGCGCCGCCGCGACGCTTATGGCGCCGGCGGCTTCGGCGCGTCGCGCGATGGCGGCAGGCGACGTCATCTCGGAATCGATCTCGTCGCCAATCCGGGCGAGCCGATCGTCAGCCCGGCGAGCGGCGCGCTCGTCGTCTTCGATCCATATCGCTCGCTCGCCGCCAAACGCGGCCGGCTTTCGGCGATCCAGCTCGTCACCGACGATGGGTTCGTCGTCCGACTCCTTTATGTCGAGGCCGTCGCGCCGCTGCGCGCGTCGGGCGCGCGGGTCGCGGTGGGGCAGGCGATCGGCGTCGCCGATAACCTGTCGAAGATCTATCCGCCGACCGCCGCCGGGCCGATGACCAATCACGTGCATCTCGACATCCAGCGCGGCCGCGTGTGGCGGCGCGGCGATGCGGCGGCGTATCTCGACCCGACGCCGCTGGTCGCGGCGTGGGCTTTGGTCGCGAGCGGCGACGCCGGGGCATAGCGGGCGCGAGCGGTTTTTCCATCGTCGAACAGGTGATCGCATGAGCGAAGCAAGGCAAGCGCCGCGCGAGCCCGGCTTGGTGGCGCGGGTGGCGCGGGGAGTGCGCTACGTGGTGACGGGACGCGGCGAGTGGTTCGGGCCGGGGGCGGCGCCAGCAGCGGCGGCGCCCGCGGGGACG
>DATFES010000054.1:0-11366 GCA_035250945.1 Alphaproteobacteria bacterium
TCTCCTTTGCCTGCTTCTTGAGCGCCGTGAGCATCTTGCCGTGCAGGTGGCGCTTGACCTTGCTGAACCCCGAGACAGCCGATTCGCCCGTCGTCGAGAACACGAAATCGCGACGGTCGATCTTTGGCACGTCCTTGATGATCGCCACTGCAGGGCGGGAGAGGGGCACGAGCAGCGCGCGTTTGGCCTTCGTCCGCTCGGGCGGAATATGCCATTCGGCCTTGTCGAGAGCGAGTTCTGACCAGCGCATGCCCGCGACTTCGCTCAATCGCTGGCCGGTCAAGAGCAGGAGCTGGATGAGCGGGCCGAAGGGGTATCCGTAGGTCTCGGCTTCCGGCCACAGCGCCCGGATTTCGTCGTCCTTGAGGAAATGGTCGCGCTTGGTCTCCGGCACGTCGGTGCGCACGCCGACGCACGGGCTGTGCGCAATAAGATCCTGGCTGACCGCCCAATTGGACAGCTTCCGGGCCACGGCCAGAACCCGGTTTGCCATCGTCGGCGCTCCGCGGTCCTTGACCGCCTCAATCACGTCGATCACGTCGCGGCGGGTGAGCGAGCCGATCGGCCGGTCACCCCAGGCGGGCAACAGGTCGAAGTCGATGATCCGCTCGTATTCGTCGGCGCTGCGCAGCTTCTTGTCGCGGCGGACGTACTGGCGCAGGAAGCGTTCGGACACAGCCCGGAAGGTCTCGCTTTGGGCGCGCTCCTGTTCTCGCTGGCGCTGCCGGCGCTCCTCGGCCGGGTCGAAGCCCTTGCGGGCCTTCAGGCGCGCCTCGGCGGCCTCCGTGCGGGCCTCGTCGAGCGAGAGCTCATCGTACCGCCCCAGCGTCATGCGTCGCAGGCGCCGACCGACGCGGAACAGCAGAACCCAGGTCCGCGTGATGCGGCCGTTCGCGCTGGCGCTGACGCGGATGCCCATCCCCGCCGTCTTGGTGTCGTACACCTCGAGCCTCTGCTTAGGCGCGGGCTTGATCGCGAGGATCGACTTTTCGGTGAGCGACTGAGTGGCCATCGAGACCCAAAGGGTAACGTCAGGGTAACACGTGGCAACGTTCAAGGGTGTTGTCTAACGTTACCCGATGTTATACAGTAGGCCGCATGAATACAAGGTTCTTCGGCTCACGACTCGCCGCGCCGTTCACTGATGTTTCCTGGCATGTAGTGAGATGGCCTTACTCTTAATCAGCGGGTCCAAGGTTCGAGTCCTTGTGCGCCCACCATCGCTCCATCGTCTTGCGATTCAACGCTGTAGGTGATCGGCGTTCCGACGAAGCTCGCCGCCGAACGTCGAGCGACGACCGCCACGAGAACGCGATAATCGCCGCACGCATCGGGAAGTCTTTGCGTCGCTGCCCGACCGGGGCCGCCGGCGCACGGAGGTCTGTTCCATGGTAACGCGCCGCAAGAAGCGGGATTTTCCGGTCAACCAAGTCCGGCGTTACCTCGAGCCAGGTCCGATCGTGCTGTTGTCGTCGCGGTGGAAGGGCGACGCGAACGTCATGACCTTGGGCTGGTATACGGTCATGGAATTCACGCCCTCGCTCGTCGGCTGCATGATCTCCAACGGCAACCACAGCTTTGAAATGATCCGAAACAGCCGCGAATGCGTCATCAATTTGCCGACGACCGCGCTGACCGACGCGGTAATCGGCATCGGCAACACCTCCGGCGCTGAAATCGACAAGTTCAAGGAGTTCGACTTGACCGTCGAAAAGGCGCGGAAAGTCGAGGCGCCGCTGATCGCCGAATGTCACGCCAATTTCGAGTGCAGGCTGCACGACGATGTGCTGGTGGACAAGTACAACTTCTTCATTTTCGAGGTGGTGAAGGCCCATGTCGCAGCGTCGCCGAAATACCCCGCGACGCTGCATTACACGGGCGACGGCGTATTCATGGTCGCGGGCAGGACAATAAACCAGCGCTCGAAATTCGTTCGCGGTCTCTGATCGCCCGTGGAATTGAACGATGCCGAGCCTGCCCGGGGCCGCCTTGTTGAATCGCCTCCCGGCGCGGGGTAAGTTGTTTCAAGTATAAAATATCCGATACGCGAAGCGGGTCGGTTCAGGCGCCGGGAGGACGGATGGAGCGATCGTTCAAGGAGGAAGTCCGGTCGCTGCGGCTGGGCGAGGGCGAGACGTTCCACGGCGAAGGCATCCTCGCCGTGACCAAGGCGTTGCTCCAATCGGGGGTCAGCTACATCGGCGGATACCAGGGCGCGCCGGTCTCGCACCTGATCGACGTTCTTACGGACGCGCGCGACATTCTCGACGGGCTCGGCGTTCATTTCGAAAGCTGCGCGAATGAAGCCGGGGCCGCCGCGATGCTCGGCGCCTCGATCAACTATCCCTTGCGCGGCGCGGTGACCTGGAAGTCGACGGTCGGCACCAATGTCGCTTCCGACGCGCTGTCGAACGTCGCGTCCGCCGGCGTGCGCGGCGGCGCCCTCATCGTCATCGGCGAGGATTATGGCGAGGGCGCCAGCATCATCCAGGAGCGCAGCCATGCGTTTGCGATGAAATCGCAGATCTGGCTGGTCGATCCCCGGCCCGATTTGCCGACGATCGTGCGGATGGTCGAGAAAAGCTTCGAACTGTCCGAGGCGAGCCACACGCCGGTGATGCTCGAGTTGCGCATTCGCGCCTGTCACGTCTTCGGCAGCTTCACAACGCGACAAAATAAAGCGCCGCGCCTGTCGCGCACGCAGCCAATCGCCGAGCCCGATTTCGACTACGGCCGAATTTGCCTGCCGCCCGCCACATATGCGCAGGAGAAGCACAAGGTCGAGGTGCGCTGGCCGGCCGCCGTGAAATTCGTGCGCGAACACGGGCTGAACGAAGTGTTCGATGGCCGGCTCGCCGAGATCGGCATTATCGCGCAAGGCGGCATGTACAATACGGCCGTTCGCGCGCTCCAGCAGCTCGGGCTTGCCGATGCATTCGGCGCCAGCGACGTGCCGATCTACGTCCTGAATGTCACGTATCCGCTGGTTCCCGACGAGGTGGCGGATTTTTGCGCCGGCAAACGCGCGGTTCTCGTCGTCGAGGAAGGTCAGCCGGCATATCTCGAGGAGGCGATCAACGCAATCTTGCGCAAGGCCGACCTCAACACGCGGATCGTCGGCAAGGAGGTGCTGCCGATGGCCGGCGAGTACACCGGCGAGGTCGTGTTGACCGGTGTCGCGCGCTTCCTCGAGGGATCGGCGCCGACCGACGTCGATCTTTTGCGAGTCGCTGAAACATATGAGGAAAGCACGCGGCCGAAGCGCATCGCCGCCGAGCTGCTGGGCGCGGCCGTTCCAGCGCGGCCGCCCGGGTTCTGTGTCGGCTGTCCGGAGCGTCCGGTGTTCAGTGCGATGAAGATCGTCGAGCGCGATCTTGGCCGTCTTCACGTCAGCGCCGATATCGGTTGCCATACGTTCTCGACGCTGCCGCCGTTCAATATCGGCAACACCGTGCTCGGTTACGGCCTCGGCCTCGCCAGCTCGAGCGGTCTGGCGCCCAATTTCGGCAAGCGCGTGGTGAGCATCATGGGCGACGGCGGGTTTTGGCATAATGGCCTTGTCACCGGCGTCGCCAATGCGGTGTTCAATCGTGACGACGGCGTCTTGATCGTCATGAAGAACGGTTATACCTCCGCGACCGGCCAGCAAAATATACCATCATCGGGAAAAAACCCGCGCGACGAGCCGAGCGATATGCGCATCGACGCGGCCGTCAAGGCGCTCGGCGTCAAGTGGCTGCGGACGATCCGCAGCTACAGCGTTGCGACGATGGCGCGGACGCTGCGCGAGGCGCTTACGACCAAAGAGAGCGGGCTCAAGGTCATCATCGCCGACGGGGAGTGCCAGCTCGCCCGACAGCGCCGCGTGCGCCCGCTCGTCGCCAAACAGCTCGCCGCAGGCGAGCGTGTGGTGCGCACGCGGTTCGGCGTCGATGACGACGTTTGCACCGGCGACCACTCGTGCATCCGGCTTTCGGGATGCCCGTCGCTGACCGTCAAAGCGAATCCCGATCCGCTGCGTACCGACCCGGTAGCCGCGGTCAATAATGGTTGCGTCGGTTGCGGGCTGTGCGGCGAGGTCGCGCACGCCGCCGTGTTGTGTCCCTCGTTTTATCGCGCCGAGATTGTCCAGAACCCGAACTGGTGGGATCGTCTGATCGATCGCGCACGTCAAGCGATTATCGCCCGGCTCAGCGAGGGCGATCGGCGGCCGGCGGCCACGTGACGGCGCTGGCGGAGAGGCCGATCACCGTCCTCATCGCCGCATTGGGCGGCGAAGGGGGTGGCGTGCTCGCCAATTGGGTGGTCGCCGCCGCCGTTGGCGAGGGCTATCCGGTGCAAAGCACCTCGATTCCGGGCGTGGCGCAGCGTACGGGCGCTACGACGTATTACATCGAAATCTTCCCCACCAAGCTGGCGGCCCTGGGCGCGCGCCGGCCGGTTTTGGCGCTGACCCCCAATCCCGGCAACATCGACATGATGGTCGCCTCCGAACTGATCGAGGCCGGCCGAGCGATGCAGAACGGCTATGTAAGTCCCGCCCGCACGACGCTGATCGCCTCGACCCATCGCGTCTATGCGACTTCGGAGAAGATGCAAATGGGCGACGGCCGCTTCGACGACTCGCGGATCGTCCGTGCCGCGGCTCAACTTGCAAGGAAGGCCGTGCTGTTCGACATGGGCCGCGCCGCGCAGGCCAGCGGAAGCGTCATCAATGCAGTCCTGTTCGGCGCAATGGTCGGCTCGGGCGAGTTTCCGCTGGCGCGCGCCGCGTGCGAGGCGGCGATTCGCGGCGGCGGCAAGGCGGTCGAGGCCAACTTGCGTGGTTTCGCGGCCGGTCACGATCTCGCTACAGGCGTCAGCGAGGAACCCGCACCGGTTTCCGAGAAGCGCGCGTGGCGCGCCACGTTAAAAGCGCGGGTCCGCGGCGCCTTTCCGGCAGAGACGCATCGCATTCTCGAGGAGGGCGCGGCGCGCCTCGTCGACTATCAGGACGATGCCTACGCCGCACTCTACCTCGATCGTCTCGTACCCGTATTCGATCTGGACTCGGCGGACGACGGCTGGCGGCTCACCGCCGAAACCGGCCGGCACCTCGCCCTGTGGATGAGTTACGAAGACGTCATCCGCGTCGCCGATCTCAAGACTCGGCCGACCCGCTTCGCGCGCGTCCGCCGGGAGGTCGGCGCCAAGCCGAGCGAGCCGATCGCCGTGGTCGAATACCTGAAGCCCGGCCTCGATGAAATTTGCGCCATCCTTCCGTCGGGGCCGGCGCGCGCGCTCAGGACGTTGGCGACGCGCCTCGGGCTCGCCGATCGGCTCAGCATTGGAATGTACGTCAAGACATCGGCGGTGCTCGGATTTGCAATACTGCGCCTGCTCGCCGCGCTGCGTTCATGGCGACGCCGATCCTCGCGCTTCGCCGAAGAACAGGCTCGGATCGAGGCATGGCTCGCCGAGATCCGACGCGTCGCGGCGCATGATCGCACGGCCGCACTTGAGATCGCCGAATGCGCACGTCTGATCAAGGGATATGGAGACACCCACCGTCGCGGGTGGGATAGTTTCCGGAAGATTTTCGCGACGCTGGTCGAGGGCCGCGCGCCGGACGCACGAACGCTCGCCGCGGCGCGCCAGGCGGCGCTGGCCGATCCGGAGGGTGATGCGCTTGCGCGGACACTGGCCGAATCGGCCGCGGCGCCGGCCAAAGCGGCGACAATCCTCGCGACTCCGGTCGAACCGCGACTGGCCCGCGCGGGCGAATGAACCGAACGACCCAAGGGAGCGCATCAAAGGGAGGGACGTCATGTCAGTACGCAGATACTCGATAGGCGCGGCGATGGTTGCCTTGGCCCTGAGCGCGGCCGGCGCCACGAGCGCCGCCGAGGTGACGTTAAAGGCCGTGAATGCCTTTGCCGAGCGCACCGGCAGCTCGATTCTTTTCGAGCGCTTCATCGACAAGGTGAACGCCGATGGCAAGGGGCTGGTGCAGATCAACTATCTTGGCGGACCCAAGGCGATGCCGCCGTTCGAGGTCGGCAACGCCGTGCGCACCGGCGTCGTCGATGTGGCGAACGTGACCGGCGCGTTTTACACCAACATCATGCCGGAGTCGGACGCCCTCAAGCTCGCCCAGCTCACCATGGAGGAGCAGCGCAAGAACGGCGCGTGGGCGTACATCAACCAGCTATGGAATCAAAAAATGAACGCGTGGTATCTGGCGCGTTCGGTCGATTTCAGCCCATTTCATCTTTACCTGACGAAAAAGATCGAAAAGCCGGACCTTTCCGGGCTCAAGATCCGCATTACGCCGGTCTATCGCGACTTCTTCCAGGCGTTGGGCGCCACCGTGGTGCAGACGGCCCCAGGCGAGGTCTATACGGCGCTCGAGCGCGGCGTGGTCGACGGTTATGGTTGGCCGATCTACGGGATCTTCGATCTCGGCTGGCAGGAGCGGACCAAGTTCCGCGTCGATCCCGGTTTCTACAACGCCGAGGTGAGCGTACTGGTCAATCTCGATGCATGGAAGAAGCTCGACGACAAGCAGCGCGATTTCCTCAATCGTCAGGCGCTGTGGCTCGAGGGACTTTTGCCCGACTATGCCAAGCTTGCGCAGAGCGAAACCCAGCGACAGGCCGCGGCCGGCATCCAGGTGATCAAGTTCGAGGGCGAGGCGGGCAAACAATACGTCGCCAAAGCCTACGAGGTGGGCTGGAAATCGATCGTCGACAAGAGTCCCGAGCATGGGCCAAAGCTCAAGGCGCTCCTGAGCAAGCCGAACTGAGCGTGCATCGCGGGCGGCTCGAGGGGCGCGCCGCCCGCGATCGGCGACGACACGACGGAACGTATCGCCCATGAAATCCGTCGGTACCCTCTATCGCCGGTTGATGAGCCTGTGCGGAATCCTCTCCGCGCTGATTTTCGCGGCGATGACGATTTTGGTGAGCTGGGACGTCGTGTCGCGAAACGTCCAGTTCGGGCAACTGCCGTGGATCGTCGAACTAACCGAGTACGCCATGCCGGCGGCGACGTTCCTTGCCGCGCCGTGGCTGCTGCATCGCGCCGAGCACGTCCGCATGGAATTATTGGTGACGTTGTTGCCTCCGGGCGGCGCGCGCGCTTGCGGCGCGGTAGCCGACGCGATCGGTCTGGCGATCAGCCTCGTATTCGTCTGGTATGGATTGGCGATCATCGCCGACGCGCGCTCGATCGGCGCCCAGGTCATCAAGACGCTCGTCTTTCCCGAGTGGTGGCTCTTCGTCCCGCTTCCTGCCGCCGGCGCGCTTATGAGTCTCGAGTTCATACGGCGGTTGGCGGGCGGGGGCCGTCGCGCGTGACTTGGCAACTTGCCCTAGGTTTGCTGCTCGGCTGTCTCAGCGGCCTGATGCTTCTGGGCGTCCCGGTCGCGTTCGCCTTCTTCGGCGTCAATATTCTGGGCGCGCTCGTCTTTCTTGGCGGCGAGCGCGGGCTGATGCAGCTTTCGCGAAACGCCATCGCCTCGGTCAGCAGCTTCTCGCTGACGCCGATTCCGTTCTTCGTGCTAATGGGCGAGGTGCTGTTTCATACCGGCGTCGCGCTCAAGGCGATCGAGTCGATCGAGCTCGTCATCCGCCGGGTTCCTGGCCGGCTCGCGGTGGTCGCCGTGGTCGCCGGCACGGTATTCTCGGCGATCTCAGGCTCCACCGTGGCGACGACGGCGATGCTCGGCAGCCTGCTTTTGCCAGAGATGCTCAAACGCGGCTACAACCCGAAAATGGCGATGGGCCCGATCATGGCTATCGGCGGCGTCGATATGCTCATCCCGCCCTCGGCGCTCACGGTCCTGCTTGGCAGCCTGGCCGGCATTTCGATCTCGCAGCTCCTCATCGCCGGCATCCTTCCCGGAGCGCTGCTCAGCGCGATTTTCGTCGGCTACATCATGCTGCGGGTCTATCTACGGCCCGATCTCGCGCCGCAGGACGATTTTCCCGACATACGCGGATGGGCGCGCTGGCGGCCGCTTGTAACGCACGTCGCGCCGCTTTTCCTGATCTTCGCCTTTGTAATCGGCGCGATGTCGGTCGGTTGGGCGACGCCGACCGAATCGGCGGCGCTTGGTGCGATCGCGACCGTCGCCGTCGCGGCGCTCTATCGCGCCCTCTCGGTCCGCAATCTGATGTCGGCGCTGTTGGGGACGGCGGCGATCTCGGGGGTGATCTTGTTTATCATCGTAGGCGCGACGACATTTTCGCAGATTCTGAGTTTTTCCGGCGCCGCGACGGGGTTGGTCCAACTCATCGCCGGGCAGGCGCTGCCGACGGCGCTGGTTATTCTCGGAATGCTGCTCATCCTGCTGTTTCTCGGCTGCTTTGTCGACCAGGTCAGCATGATGCTGATAACGCTCCCGTTCTTCATGCCGTTGGTCCAACTCCTCGGCGTCGACCCGCTGTGGTTTGGCGTCATGTTCTTGATCTGCATGCAGCTTGGACTGCTGACGCCGCCGTTCGGGCTGTTGTTGTTCACGATGAAAGGCGTGGCGCCGCCGCAGATCACGATGAACGAGATATTTGGCGCGGTGACGCCCTACGTGATCTTCGGCCTGTTGGTGCTGGCGCTGATATTCTTCTACTCGCCGATCGCTACGTGGCTTCCGCGCCTACTGATCGGCTGAGCGCCGGCCGGTCGGTCTGGCGAACATAAACGCGCGCCGTCTTCGTTAGAGTCTCGGCCGCGGCCGCTGCCGGCGAAAGAGCAACGAAAAATTGTTGGCCGGCATCGGCGCCGTCTCGTGATGACGGAATCCGGCGGCGGCGGCCGCGGCGACGACGTCCTCCATGTCGCGCACGCCCCACTCGGGATCTTGCGAACGGAGGTCGGAGTCGAAGCTTTGATTGCTCGGCGCCGTGTGGGCGCCGCCGCGCTTGAAGGGGCCATAGAGATAGAGAAGCGCGTCGGGCGGAAGAATTTCCGCCGATCCGGCGAACAGGGCCAGCGTCGAGTCCCAGGGCGAAACATGCACCATGTTGATGCAAATGACGGCATCGGCGCGGACGATCGGCCATGGCGCCTCCGCGACGTCGAAGTCGAGCGGCGGACGGACGTTGACCGCGCCGGCGGCGCGCACCCAGGCGGCAATCGAGGCGCGCGCCCGCGGGTCCGGATCGCTCGGCTGCCAGGTCAGCTTCGGCATCTCACGAGCGAAGAAAACCGCATGCTCGCCCGACCCGCTGGCGATCTCCAGTACCAGGCCCCGCGGCGGCAGTACGCGCCGCAAAACGTCGCAAATCGGTTCGCGGTTACGGACCGTGGCTGGGGCGTAGCGTCGCGCGTCGAAATTCTCGGACGAGTTCATGATGTCGCCAGACTATGCCGCCAACGCCCCCGGCGACAAGGTCGAGGGCGGTTGATCGCCGGCTCGCCTTCGTGCTAGGTCGCGGCCCATGCTGCAGCGGCTGCGCGATCTTTTCTCGGCTCCCGCCGTGCCGCGCCACCGGCGCGACGAGCTTCAGCTCGCCGCGGCGGCGCTGCTGGTCGAAGCGGCGGTTCTTGACGGCGCAATGAAGCCGGGCGAGCGGCAGGCGATACTCGTGGCGCTCGAGCGCCGCTTTTCGCTTGCCCGCGAGGAGGCGGTCGAGTTGCTGTCGGACGCCGAAAGCGTGTCCGCCGAATCGACGCAGCTTTTCGAATTTACGCGCGTCATCGGCCGTAGTTTCGCGCACGAGGAGCGAATCGAGCTGGTCGAAATGCTCTGCGAGGTGATCTACGCCGACGGAGAGTTGCACGCGCATGAAGACAGTCTGCTACGCCGCATCGGCGAACTGATCTATCTTCCCGATCGCGATCGCGGCGCAGCCCGGCTGCGAGTTAAGCAACGGTTGGGTCTGGCCGGCTGACGGCGCAATCTCATGCGGCGCGCGCGACGACTTCGGTCGGCGCGATAATGCCGGCCTCGATGGTCGCCAGCATATTGGCGATCTTTTGCGAAAAGTCGGCGCCCATGACGATGTGCAGACCCAGCGCCGGCGGGCCGCTCGCAGCGAAGCGGGCGCGCATTTGGCGGAAGAAGTCGATGGCGAAGGCGCGCCGCTCGCGCTCCCGCTCGACCGCGAATCCCGCGGCCTCAAGGAGACGACGATAGGTTGCGACGTCGGCCACGAAGCTGGTATCGGGCCGCGCCGCCCACGGCACCGGAAACGTAAGGTCGCCTTCTTTCGTGCGCATGACGTCATAAATCCCGAACACGCCTCCGGGCTTCAGCACGCGCCTGACCTCGACGAACAGGGCCGGCTTGTCGGAAATATTCATTCCGACATGAAGCATATACGCGCCGTCGAAGGTGTTTGCGTCGAACGGCAACGACAGCGCGCTGCCTTGGCGAAAGGTTACTCCCTCGGCCAAGCCGACACGGCGCGCCAGCGCGTCCGCGACGCGCACATACTCTTCGGTGAGGTCAATTCCGGTGACGTGACAACCATGCTCGTGCGCAAAGTATCGGGCGGGCCCGCCCATCCCGCTGCCGACGTCGAGCAGCCGCATTCCACGTCGGATGCCAAGCTGGCCGGCGAATTCGATCGTCGCCTGGCGGCCGCCGATATGGAACTCGTCGACCGGCGCGAGGTCGGCAGGCTCCAGTCGCTGCACGTCCTTGCCCGAAGCGGCAAGCGCATCGAGGATCGCCCGTTCGAGCGAACCGTGCGTATAGTGCTGGGCGACGACCTGTTCGGTTGTCATGGCATCTCCCCCGACTTGGCGATGAGAGCATCGACCTCGCTGCGCGTCGGCGCCCCCGCTATACCGCCGAAGCAGGCGTATTTCAACGCCGCCGCCGGACCGCAGACACTCGACGGCGAACACGCAATCGAGGAAGGCGACGTCAATGGCGAGGGCTTTGGGCGCTTCGATCCGCCTCACAAAAGGGGCGCATCGGCGCGCGCGGGCATCGCTTCTGCCTCCGCGAATTCTTGTATTATGGCTCGGGTCGGCTACCATAACCGCCATTCGCGCAAGCGCCGAGCGCTTGGAGCGGCGCGCAATATCGTTCGGGCCGGTGCGTCATGAGCCCGAAACGATATCGCAGCATCAGAGGAGAAGGAGAGGGGGCATGTCGAAAATGCGCAACATCCTTGGGATCGCCGCGGCCGGCGCCATCGCGTTGACTACGGGAGCGCCGGCTTCGGCCGAACAGCTCGCTCAAGCGTCGACGACGAAGGTCGTTCTGGCGATGAGCGGCTGGACCGGGTTCGCGCCATTTACGCTCGCCAAGGAGAAGGATCTGTTCAAGAAACACGGCGTCGATTTCGAGATCAAGAAAATGCCGCCGCAGGCGCGTCATGCCGCGATGGCGGCGGGCGAGGTGCAGGCGATATCGACCACGATCGACACCCACA
>DATFES010000007.1:0-3114 GCA_035250945.1 Alphaproteobacteria bacterium
CAGTTCATCCACCTTGAGCCCGTGGCTGGCGGTGGCGATGGCGATTTTGCCCGCCGAAAGCGCTTCGATTCGCTCTTTGGCGTTCAACCCGCCGCCGATCTCGATGACGACACTCGGCGCTCGCGCCTGATACGCCTTGGCGAGCGCGGCGACCAGCGGGGCGACGCCTGTTGAGCCATCGACCTTGATTGTCTCTTGGCCCCAGCCGTTAGCAGCGACTGCGCCGGATAGCATAACGGCCAAGACAAACCTGGCCGCAATTCGAATGCCGAACATGCGACCCATCCTACCGCTCCTTTGAAACGTTAGGATCGGATGTCAATCTTCAGACTACCATGGCGCGATCGAACTGTCGCTTCGATTTGGCGCTCGGTCTGGCTCTGGAACGGCGGCGGCGTCTCGACGTCCGACGTTGCCGCGATTCCGCTTGGTCTCGCGCTGGTCGGAAAACATGGCGACAGGCGTCCGCCGGGGCGCACGCGCGCGCGCCCGAGGTTAAGGCTTGAGCCCGACACCAAGCTGTGAGGCGACAAGCGGCCCCGGTCGGACTATCATTTAATGGATGGTGGGTCGCGGCGCGTTCGTGACCGGCGTTCTGTTCATCGCTCCGCCACGGCGGCCCCGCGACCCCTCGGGCCCGCGGTTCGGGAGGTGCGATCATGGCGACCAGAGACCACATCCGGAATCCTGTCGAGTGGGTATGGGACCTGCTCAAGGAAACCAGCGTCGCGGCGGAAACCACCTTCCGCTCGGTGCGCGGAAGCGACGAAACCCGCTTGGCCGCGCCGCCGCAGGTGCGGCAGATCGCGCTCGCCGATCTTCGCGACGTGCTGGCGCGCGGGTTCAGCGATTTCGGCGCCTACCGCACCGACGTCATCTTCCTCTCGCTGATCTACCCGCTGATCGGCCTCGTCTTGATGTACGTCGCGTTCGACTATCGCCTGCTGCCGCTGATCTTCCCGCTCGCCTCCGGCTTCGCGCTCGTCGGCCCGATCGCCGCCGTCGGCCTTTATGAGATGAGCCGGCGCCGCGAGCAGGGCCTCGAGGCATCCTGGGCCGACGCGTTTGGCGTCGTGCGTTCGCCGGCGTTCGGCGCCATCCTGATCCTCGGCCTGGCGCTGGTGGTGATCTTCCTTTTCTGGATGCTCGCCGCCTATGGCGTTTACGAACTCACGCTGGGACCCGAGCCGCCAACGTCGATCGAAGCCTTCGTCGCCGACGTGCTATCGACCGCTGCGGGATGGACGATGATCGTCGTCGGCTTCGGCGTCGGCTTTCTCTTCGCCGTGCTGGTGCTGTCGATCAGCGTCGTGTCGTTTCCGCTGCTGCTCGACCGCGATGTCGGGCTCTACACCGCCGTCACCACCTCGGTTCGCGCCGTGTGGGCGAACCCGGTGCCGATGGCGGCCTGGGGCTTGATCGTCGCCGGCGGGCTCGTCCTCGGATCGATCCCGTTCCTGGTCGGGCTCGGCATCGTCATGCCGGTGCTCGGTCACGCCACCTGGCATCTTTACCGCAAGGTCATCGCGCATTGATCGAGTTCCGCCCGCGCACCGTCGCCGGCGCGCGGGCGGCGGCGTGCGATCACTTCGCCGGCAACACGGCGATATCGATCAGCGCCGGAAGCTTCTTGATGTCGCGGAGCCTGGTTGCCTTGCCGCTCGCCAGGTCGACGGTGTAGAGCGTCTTGTCGGCAAGCGCGTAAGCGACGTTGCGCCCGGTACTGTCGGCCATGATGTCGAAGGCGACGGTCGGCTTGAGTTTAAGCCCAAGCGAGCCCTTGGTCTGCTGCACGCCATCATTGGGCGGGCTTTGCAGCAACAACGCCTCCATCGCCGGATCGATGTTGTAGAGCGCGGTCTCGCGCGCGCCGGTCATCGAGTTGGTGTAGGCGCCGGCGGCGACCGCCGGCTTCTTGCCGGCATTGCGGTCGTTGGCGGCAAACGCGAGCGCGCCGTCGGTGGTGACGGCGCCGGTGTCGGGATGGACGCGGAAGTTGACGCCGTTCATTCCCATCAAGCGCAGCCGGTCGGCGACCGGGTTGAAATCGACCACCGCCTTTGCGCCGCCATCGAAGCTCACCGAGAGTTTGCTGACCGGGCTGGCGGCGCCGGTCGCCGGATCGATGGTGTAGATCATGTCGGCGTCGGTTACCGCATAGAGCTTGCGGTCGGCCGGGCGGACATCGATGCCGAGGATCTTGCCGTGGGCGCCGGCGACGCGCACCGTCTTGGCGAGGCCCGGCTTGTCGGAATCGAAGACGATCAATCGGTTTTCGGGCATCAAGCCGACGATCGACGCCGCGTCGGCGGGCCCGCCTGCGGCAAGGCTGGCGACGGCGATCGCGATGGCCGTCAAGGCGAATCGGTGCATTATTGGCTCCCGTAACGGATCGAGGTCGCGCCGGAATGGCGCGCATGCATCCTTTACGCAATGCGGGCCGCGCCGGATTTCACGCCGCGTTGGCGTACCGGCCGCGCGATCGGCGCCCGGCGGCGATACCGGCGCCGTGGTTTTGGCGGAGGCGCAAATGATCGTAGCGAACGGGCGGCTGAGCGCATTCGGCGCTGCGATGTTCGCGGCCGCTCTTCATCTGACAACAGCCGCCACGGCGCAGTTGATCCGCGAGCTCGACCTGTCGAACCCGGCGGCGCTCGGCACGCGCATCGAAGCCGAACCTGGTGCTGCGCCCGCCATCCGCGTCACCACGGCGTGGCCGGTAGTGGTCAATCTCGCCGAGATCCGCAATCCGAACGTCGAGGCGGCGCGGCTGGTCTTCGAGGCCCGCGTGCGCAGCGAGCAACTCGTCGGCACGGCGTATCTCGAAATGTGGTGTCACTTCGCCGGCGGCGGCCAGTATTTCGGCCGCGGCCTCGATTCAACCGTCACCGGCACGCAAGACTGGAAGACCATCCGCACGCTGTTCATCTTGCAGGCGGGCCAGCGGCCGGAGCGGGTGACGCTCAACCTCGTCATCAACGGCCGCGGCGCCGTGTCGATCGCCGATGCCAAGCTGTCGAAGGCGCCGCTATAGAGCCGCCTCGCAGCGCAAGATATTCACCGTTTTTGTGGATAATTCTGTGGACGGTAACGCGTCCGTCACGGTATTCGGGG
>DATFES010000318.1:0-2600 GCA_035250945.1 Alphaproteobacteria bacterium
CCGCCGACGTTGAAGCCGACGTTGTAGGCCATGCCGCGATCGGCGGCGTGTAGATGCTCGACGCCGAAGCGTCCGATCAGGCTCGCGGCCAACGGCATGTCGCCGGCGAGCCCGTACGACATGACGTCGACGATCGGCGCGCCCTGATAATTGACCGTCGCCCGCAGCCGCGACGGGCCAAGGCTCTCCTGCAACATCAGCGTGCCGTCAATCAGCTCGTGCGTCTCGGTCGCGCCGTCGCGCGCCAGCGTCCAGCGAATGGTGTTGGCCAGTGGCCGGTCGAAAAGCTGCGAGGCGACGCGGCTGCTTGCTTTCAAGGTCGAGGCGCCCGACTCGTACGTCTCGTGGGCGAAGCCGCCGCCGAACGACACCGCGGGCGCGTGCGCCAGCGACAACTTGCGATCGACCTGCAGCTCGCTGCGGCTGGTCAGCGGATCGGCGACGAAGCTGTCGAGGCCGCTGACGAAATCCGAGAACACCGCCTGGCGGGCGCGAAGTTGCAGGCCCAGCATGTTGGTCTCGGCGAGCGCGCGCACGGCGCGCCGTTCGGCCGCGTCTTCGACGGCGTGGACATTGAGCGCCAGATCCTCGGTCTTGGCGACCGATAGTGGCGCAACCTTCTCGGCGTTGTTGATCCGCAGCGACTGCGCAGAAGCGCCGCCCGCCGCAAGCGCCGCGACGAGCGCGCCGGCCAGCATCGATCTGGCGCGTCGACGATTGCGATTCGATTGCCCCCAGTACCGCATCGATCCCCCAACCGGTTCTCGGTCGCTTGCGTTCCCAGAGCGCGATGCGCCGTGCGAACGCGACGCCGTTATTGATCAGGCTAACAGCATCGGCCCGAGTCGGTTAGGCGACGATTAATGCGCGGGCGAATTTTCACCGCGACTGTTGCAGATTCGAATCAAATGCGCTGTGTCCGAGGAAAATCGACCCACGAAAAAGGATGACGATCCGAATCGTGAATCGATTCACGTGCGGCGATCGTCCGCGCCCGGCCGCGCGCGCTGGCGCGCGCCGCCGGACGCGAGATCGACTTACGCAATGCCCTCGGCCTTGAGCGCTGCCTGCACGCTCGGCCGGCTCGCCACGCGCTGCATGAACGCGCCCAGGTTCGGCCACTTGTCGAGGCTGATCGCGAGCGGCTTGGTCCAGCGCAGCACGGTAAAAAGATACGCATCGGCGACGCCGAACCTGTCGCCGGCAAGGTATTGCTTGCCGTCGAGATCGGCCGACACGACGTCGAGACGCTTGCCAAGCCGCTCGACGGCGATGGCGCGAAATCCCTCGGGCAGCTGCTTGTTGAACAACCAGCCGAGCGTCTTGTGGATCTCGCTCGAGACGAAGTTGAGCCGCTCCTGCGCTTGCCTGCGCTCGGGCGTGCCGGCTTTTGGCGCGAGGCCCGCATCGGGCTTCTGGTCGGCGATGTATTGGACGATCGCCGGCCCCTCGGTCACCACTTCGCCTGGGGTGAGCTCGAGCGCAGGAACGTAGCCCTTGGGGTTGATCTTCCAGTAGTCGGCGCCGCTCTTGGTTTTCTTGGCGGCAAGATCGACCTGCTCGAGGTCGAATTGCATTCCCGCTTCGCGCAGGCAGATATGCGGCGACAGCGAGCAGGCGCCGGGGGAAAAGTAAAGCTTCATCGGTGTCTCCTCTCATGCGATTGCGATGTGCGCTTGCAATCGCAGGAGAGGTAGGCCGATTGCAAATCGCCCTCAAGACGCAGTTTGGTGCCTCGCTCACCTGAGCGAAACACGGTTTCGCTCAGGGCGCTTCGCGAATCTCGAATTCATGCGTGATTTCGGCCGTCTTGGCGAGCATTGCGGTGGCCGAACAATATTTCGTGAGCGACAGATCGATGGCGCGCGCCACCTTGGCGCGATCGAGCCCGCGCCCGGTGACGATGAATCGCATGCGGATGCGGGTGAAGACCTTGGGTTCGGTGGGCGCGCGCTCGGCTTCGAGATCGACCGCACAGTCGCTGACCGCCTCGCGGCCCTTCTCGAGGATGTGCACGACGTCGAAGGCCGAGCACGCGCCGGCGCCGATCAGCACCGTCTCCATCGGGCTCGGGCCCGGCGTAGCGGCGCTCTCGCCATGCGCCGTGCCGACGACGATCGTGTGGCCGCTGCCGGACTCGCCGACGAAGGTCCGTCCCTCGACCCATTTGATGCGTGCTTTCATGACCGCCGCCCTCCCTCCCGTTCTGTGCCGCTGGCGAGTGGATCGCTTAGGCGCAATCGCTGTCAATCCTTGAGACAAGCGAAGAACACGAATCAAATTCGACGATGCCGCTTGACAGCAACGTCCATTCAATCCAGAGTGGTCGGTACGTTCGATTGCCGCGCCCGCCCGGACCCGTCCGAGGCGGGCGTTTCGTTTGGCGCAAGCCTTCCAACTGAGATCGGAATCTTCGATGCACGAATCATTGCGCAAGGCGGGATTCGATCCCAATCAGTCGCGCAACGAGGGCGGGCGGTGGTCAGGAGGCGGCAGCGCGCCGCCGATCGGCGATCATCCGCCCGAGTGGAAACGGAAGGTCGTTCGGCCCGAGCACTGGCGCGAGATCAAGCGCGAGATCGAGCGCCGCGGCGATCTGT
>DATFES010000336.1:0-9143 GCA_035250945.1 Alphaproteobacteria bacterium
TTCCACGACCTCCTGCCACAGCGCGACCCCCCAAGGGATGATACCGTGGCGGCCGACCAGCGGCACAAAGTAGACCGCGAACGACAGGGCAAGCGCCTTGATTGGAATGCGTCGCATCGGCGTGGGTATTGTAGCGGTCGAGCGACGCTCAGCGCCCGTAGTCCGGGCCAATGATCGGCGGAAGCGCGCCGCGATCGCGATCGCGTCCGGTCAAAAAGTCCAGCGGCGAATCCTGTGGCGCCGGTCGCGGCGCCGGGGCGGAGGGCTCGGGAAGCGCGGCGCCGCTTCGTGTGCGCACCAGCACCGCGAGCGATTGCGCCACGGTCAACCAGCTCCCATAACCGATCGGCCGCCCGGATCGTTCGAGCGCCAGGACCTCGAGCCGGTAACGATGGGTCTGGAACTCGCCCGGGCATGGAGCTTCATAGTCGCGCGCGGCGCCCTCGACGATGCCGCCAGCGGAGGCGGGCACCGTCGCTTCCCATGGCGTGTGCAGCAACGCATCGATATTGGTTATCTTGACGCGATAAGTCGCAACGCCGCTCGGCGCATTTCCGATCGTCACCGCCGGCGATACCCCAAGCCCGCACAGGTTCCGCTCGCCGAACTGCGTCCAAACCGCAAGCCGCGGCAGGTCGGGATAAGGCGAGGGCCGGGGCGCGCACGCCGATGCGCCGATCGCCAGTCCTACGGCCAGGATGCGGCCCCCGGAACCGAATTTGCGCCAAGCGGGCGACGAAAATCGCTTCAATCCGCACATGCGGATGTTTTACCTTGCGCGCCGGTTGCGGGAAACCACGGAATTTTTCGACCAATCGCAATGATTTCCATGGACTGCGGCGGCCGCCGATGAGCGAAACCGTCGACTGTGTCGTCATCGGCGCAGGCGTGGTCGGTCTGGCGGTCGCCCGCGCGCTGGCGCTCGCCGGGCGGGAGGTAGTGGTGGTCGAGGCCGGCCCGGCGATCGGCACGGAGATCAGCTCACGAAACAGCGAGGTCATCCACGCCGGCATCTACTATCCGGCCGGCAGCCTGAAAGCCGTCTTGTGCGTGGCCGGCAAGCAGATGCTCTATCGCTACTGCGGCGAACGCGGGCTCGCCCATCGACGTTGCGGCAAGCTCATCGTCGCGACCGCCGAAGCGCAGATCCCCAGCCTCGAAAAGCTTCGCCAGCAGGGGCGCGCCAACGGCGTCGACGATTTGACGATGCTGACCGCGAGCGAGGCGCGCGCGCTCGAGCCGAATCTGCGTTGCGCCGCGGCGCTTTATTCGCCCTCGACCGGCATCATCGACAGCCACGCGCTGATGTTGAGCTTTCAAGGCGACGCCGAAGCGCATGGAGCAGTCGTCGCCTTCAATAGCCCGGTCCTGCGTGGTCGAGTGAGCGATGGAGGGGTTGAGCTCGAGATCGGCGGCGCTGATCCACTGCGGCTACTGGCGCACGCGGCGGTCAATGCGGCCGGACTCGCGGCACCGCCGCTCGCCAGGCGCATTCATGGCTTGTCGGCCGATTGCGTGCCGCAAGATTATCTCGCCAAGGGCAGTTATTTCGCTCTCGACGGCCGCGCCCCGTTTTCGCGGCTCATCTATCCGATGCCCGAGCCTGGCGGGCTCGGCGTTCACATCACGCTCGATCTCGCCGGCCAAGCGCGTTTCGGTCCCGACGTCGAGTGGATCGACCAGATCGATTACGACGTCGATCCGAGCCGCGCCGACAGGTTCTACGCGGAGATCCGCAAATATTGGCCGGACTTGCCCGACGGCGCCTTGCATCCGGCGTATTCCGGGATACGGCCGAAGATCGCCGGTCCCGGCGCCCCGGCGGCCGATTTCGTCATCCAGGGGCCGGAGACGCACCGTGTCCCAGGCCTGGTCAATCTGTTCGGCATCGAATCGCCGGGTTTGACGGCATCGCCTGCAATCGCCGCGCGGGTTGCGGCGATCTTGGCGCGATGAATGCCGGCGCCGCGGTCAGGTTCGCCGGGTGTAGCCCCGCGCCGTCATGCAGTCGCGAAAAGCGCGCTCGCGCTCGAGCTGGTCGCGGATTTCGATCTGACGCAGCGCTGTCTGATCGGGGCCGGCCTGGCGCGATGGCCGCTGATTCAGCGCCTCGAGCCGGCGCTGCTCGCGTTCGGCCGCATACGGACCGACACGCAACCGCTCCTCGGCGGATTGCCGACAGGCTTCGACATCCTTGTTCTGCGTGTCGGTGTTGACGCTCGCCTTCACCCACTCGCCATCGCCGGCGGCGCAGCCGACGAGCAATATCGCCAAAGCAGTCGCCAGCATCGACCGCCGCCATCTTACGTTGCGGCATCCGGCGCGGCGGGCCGCGGGGCTCATGCGCATGGCGCACCTCCGTTATGATTCACTAATATGCGGCTCGAGTTCCGCCGATATGGTATCCGATCGGCGGCCAAAACGAAAAACCGAAACCGACCGGAGCGGCGATACGATGGAGATGCCAGTAAACCAGTTCAAACGCGCGCTGGCCGAGGGGCGGCCACAGATCGGCCTGTGGAGCAATCTTTGCAACCACATTTCGGCCGAGATCGTCGGTGGAAGCGGCTTCGACTGGATACTGCTCGACGGCGAGCATGCGCCCAACGAGTTGGTGACGCTGATGGCCCAAATGCAGGCCATCGCCGCGTCCGGCAAGAGCGCACCGGTCGTCCGGCCGGCGTGGAACGACACTGTACTGATCAAGCGCATCCTCGATCTCGGCGCGCAGAGCCTGCTGATCCCTTACGTGCAAAACGCCGAGGAGGCCAAGCGCGCCGTCGCCGCAACGCGTTATCCGCCGCAAGGCATCCGTGGCGTCGCGACCAGCGCGCGCGCCTCGCGGTTCGGCCGGGTCAAGGATTACCTGAAACGCGCCAACCAGGAGATATGCCTGTTGGTCCAGGTCGAAACCATCGATGCGCTGAAGGAGCTGGAAAAGATCGCCGCAATCGACGGCATCGACGGCATCTTCATCGGGCCGGCCGATCTGTCTGCGTCGATGGGCCATCTCGGCAACCCCGGACATCCCGAGGTCATGAGCACGATCTCGGACGCCATGAAACGCATAAAAAAGACGGGAAAAGCCGGAGGAATCCTGTCTCCGCTGGAAGCCGATGCGCGACGCTGGCTCGCCGAAGGATTCACGTTTGTCGCGGTCGGCAGTGACGGGAATCTGCTACGCCAGGGCGGCGACGCGTTGCTGCAAAAGTACAAATCGTAATACCACGTCAGGGAGAGGCGAACGATGAAACCCGATCTGCTTTGCGTGGCGGCGCTACCGCCGCCGCAGATGGCCGAGCTCGACGAGGACTTCACGATTCGTAAGCTTCCGCCGCCGGGCGAGGAGCGCGATGGATTGTTGCGCTCGATCGGCGCGGCGACGCGCTTCATGCAGACCACCGGATTTCACGGCGCCGACGCCAAACTGATTTCCGCCTTTCCGAAGCTTGAAATCATCGCCTGCTTCGGCGTCGGCGTCGACGCGGTCGATGTCGGGTTCGCGACGTCCAAAGGCATCGCCGTCACCAACACGCCCGAGGTACTCAACGACTGCGTCGCCGATCTCGCGCTTGGGCTCATTCTCGCCGTATCGCGACGGCTGGTCGCCGCCGACAATTACTTGCGAGCCGGAAAATGGGTGGCGCAAGGCGCCATGCCGCTGGCGACCAAGGTAAGCGGCAAGAA
This sequence comes from Alphaproteobacteria bacterium, assembly GCA_035250945.1. Lineage (GTDB taxonomy): Bacteria > Pseudomonadota > Alphaproteobacteria > CACIAM-22H2 > CACIAM-22H2 > DATFES01. The sequence continues at coordinate 3,688 of DATFES010000336.1, forward strand.
ACTCGGCATTCTCGGCCTCGGCCGGATCGGCAAGGAGATCGCCGCGCGGGCGGCCGGTTTCAAGATGGAGATCGGATATTACGGCCGCAAGCCGCAAACGGGCGTGCCGTTTCGCTATTTTCACGCGCTCACCGGCCTCGCCGCGTGGTCCGATTTCCTGGTCGTGATCTGCCCCGGGGGCGCCGAAACCAAGGGCATCGTCAACGCGCCGGTCATGGAGGCGCTGGGGCCGAAGGGCGTGCTGATCAACGTGGCGCGCGGCTCGGTGGTCGACGAACCTGCGCTGGTCGAGGCGCTCAAGGCCGGCAAGCTCGGCGGCGCGGGGCTCGATGTCTTCGTCGACGAACCGAAAGTTCCGGCCGAATTGATGTCCATGGAAAACGTGGTGCTGGTGCCGCATATCGGCAGCGCCACGACCGAGACGCGCAAGGCGATGGCCGATCTCGTGGTGGCGAATCTTAAGGCGCATCTGCGCGGAGAAAAGCTGCCGACGCGCTATAACTAACGGGTCGAACAGACCCCGAGGAAGCGCGCCTGTCTGTTATCCGGCGATGGCAATCGGCCGCCAGTCGTTGGCAAGCCGCAGCCGCGCGCCAGTCTTTTGCTGCAGTTCCTCGAACGTAAGTTCCTCGACCATCTCGCGCACCAGCAAGCCCTCGGCCGTCACATCGATGACGGCGAGGCTGGAGTAAATCCGCTGCACGACTGCGGGCGCCGTCAAAGGAAACGTGCAGCGCTCGAGGATCTTCGGCCGCCCGTCGCGGCCGACATGCTCCATGAGCACCCAGACTTTCTTCGCGCCGGCGGCGAGGTCCATGGCGCCGCCGACCCCGGGCGGAATCTTTTCGTTGTCGGTGCTCCAGTTCGCAAGGTCGCCGTTCGCCGCCACCTGCATCGCGCCAAGCAGCGCCAGATCGATATGGCCGCCGCGAATCATCACGAATGCCTCGTCGTGGCGGAAATAGCAGCCGCCGGGAAGCAGCGTCACGTACTGTTTTGAGGCGTTGATGAGATCGGGATCCTCCCTGCCATTGGGCGGCGCCGGTCCCATGCCGAGTATGCCGTTCTCGCTGTGATAGATGACCTCGCGGTCCGACGGCACGTAGTTCGCGACCAGGGTCGGCAGGCCGATTCCGAGATTGACGTAACTTCCATCGGGCACATCTTGAGCGACGCGCATTGCGATCTGGTCGCGCGAAAGCGGCTTGATCATGGTTGGCCCGCTTGTTGCGGGGTCGGCACGCAGACGACGCGATGGACGAAGATTCCCGGGGTGACGATCGCCTCGGGATCGAGCGCGCCGAGCTCGACGATCTCACGCGCCTGCACCACGGTAACCGCGGCGGCGCTCGCCATCACCGGTCCAAAATTCCGCGCCGAGGCATGAAAAGCGAGATTGCCCCAGCGATCGGCCCGCTCGGCCCTGATCAGCGCGAAATCGCCCCGGATCGGCATCTCGAGGACGTATTCGCGTCCGCCGAGGCGGCGGACCTCCTTGCCCGCGGCCAGCATCGTGCCGACCGCGGTCGGTGTGTAAAACCCGCCGATGCCGGCGCCGCCGGCGCGGATGCGTTCGGTCAGCGTCCCTTGCGGCACCAGCTCGAGCTCGATCCGCCCGGCGGCGTAGAGTTCTTCAAACGCCACGGAACCGCTGGTCTTGGGGTAGGAGCACATGATCTTGCGCACCCGGCCGGCCGCCAGCAGCGCGGCGAGATCGGTGCGGCCGCTCCCGGCGTTGTTCGACACCACCGTGAGATCGCGTGCGCCTTGATCGATCACGGCGTGAATCAGCTCGACCGGAATGCCGGCATTGCCGAAACCGCCAATGAGGACGGTGGCCCCGTCGCGCATGCCGGCGACCGCCTCGGCCACGGATTTGACGCGTTTGTCGAGCATGGGGCGAGGAGCCTAGCGGCGGGCACGCCGCCGGCCAAGTGGCTCGAGGATGGTCCAGCGATTGTCCGGCCGCCGCGGCGCGGTCATAATCCCCGACAAGCCAACGAAGGAGACGACGATGGCCGTAGAGGGAGTCGACCACTACACGATCCTGACCAAGGACCTCGCCGCGACCCGGCATTTCTACTGCGATCTTCTCGGTCTGTCAGAGGGTTGGCGGCCGCCGTTCACGTTCCCTGGACTTTGGCTCTATGCCGGCGGTCATCCCGTCGTTCATGTCATCGCCGGGCGGCCGATCCCGGGAAACGGCGATGGGACAGGCGCCGTCGATCACGTCGCGTTCAAGGCGGCGGGCGATGTCGGCACGCTCAAGAAGAAGCTGGAGGCCGAAGGGTTCCAAGTGTCGAGCCGCACGGTCCCGAATTCGGGCGTTCGTCAACTTTTCTGCCGCGATCCAAGCGGCGTTCAAGTCGAGCTCAACTACCCGCCGACGTGATCGATCGACGCTCCGCCAGCGTCGCGTCCTCGACGCGGATCCGCTCATAGAGAAGCACGGCGTTGGCCAGCGAAAAGGCGATCGCGATCAGCCATTGCTCGAAGACCAAAGGCAGGACGGCGATTTCGCCGGCGACGACCGCGTAATTGGGGTGACGTAGATATCGATAGGGCCCCGAGCGGACCAACGGCCGTCCAGGAACGGTGATGATCCGCGTCGTCCATGCTTCGCCGAGCGTCATCAACACCCAGAACCGCGCGGCCTGCAAAATCACGAAGATCGTCAGCCAGAAGCCGTCGATCTCGGCGTCGGCCGGAACCCCGAGGACGAGTGCGACCAGCCAACCGGCGTGAAGCACCACCAGCCACGGATAGTGCGCCGCGCCGTGCTCGATTCCGCCCATCGCCATAAGACGCCGCGTATTGGAGCGCGACAGCCACAGCTCGGCCAGACGCTGGAACAGGACAAACGAAAGGATGGCCTGGACCAGCGTCACGGCGTCGGCGCCTCGAGCAAGGCGAAGCCGGCAGTAAATCCCGGGCCAAGCGCCGACAGGAGGTAGCGGCGAACCGGGCGATCCAGGACACGCTGCAGGACGAACATCACGGTCGCGGCCGACATGTTCCCGTAATCGTGCAACACTTCGCGCGCCGCGTTAAGCGTCCCTTGCGGGAGACCAAGCGCGCCTTCGAGAGCCGCGATCACCTTCGCCCCGCCTGGATGGCAGACGAAACGATCGATATCCGCCAACCGGCGACCGTTGGCGGCCAGGAACCGGTCGAGCGCGGCGCGAAACCCGTCGCGGATCAGGGTCGGAATATCGCGCGAGAACAGTACGCCCAAGCCATCGTCCTCGACCCGCCATCCCATGACGTCGAGCGAGCCGGGCCAAGTATGCTCGCCGGTCGCCACGATCGCCAGACGATCGGCGGCGGCCGCGTCAGGCGGCCCGATCAGCGCCGCCGCCGCGCCGTCGCCAAATAACGCTGCCGCGACGATGTTGCTTTTCGATTGATCGCAGCGCCGAAACGTCAGCGCGCACAGCTCGACGACCAGAAACAGCACCCGCGTCCCCGGATCAGCGCGGGCCAGCGCGGCGGCGCGCGAAAGCCCAAGCACGCCGCCGGCGCAACCTAGACCGAAGATGGGCAGGCGTTGCACGTCGCGGCGGAATGGCAGCTGCTCCATGAGCAGCGCATCGAGACTGGGCGTGGCGATTCCGGTCGTCGACACGGTGACGATGGCGTCCACGGCCTCGATCGGGCAGGCGGCGCGGGCCAAGCAGTCCTTCGCCGCGCGCTCGAGCAAGGCGACCGCGTTTTCGACATAGAGCGTGCTGCGTTCAGGCCAGTCGTGTTCGCGCTCGTACCAGTCGAGCGGTACGCAGGAATGCCGCTCGCCGATCCCGGCGTTCTCGAACACCGGCAAAAGGCGTTCGATCGCCGAGCGACGCCCATCGAAGACACGAAGCGCGCGGTGCGCGATTTCGGCTTGGCGCAGTCGATAAGGGGGAACGGCGGTCGCCAGCGCCGCCAACCGTGGCGCGTGATTCATCGGCATTGGCTCCGGTCTGCCTTGCTCGCTATAAACATCAGGCTGCGCCCGGCATTCCATGGCGCCCGGCGACCGCCCCATTGCCGGGCGGAGCGGCGATGAGGCGGCTTCATGTTCGCGAACTTCGAACAGCTTAGGATCACGACGCGGGAAGTCGAGATCAACTTTCGGCGAGGCGGCGAGGGAGCGCCGATCCTGTTGCTGCATGGCTACCCGCAAACCCACGTCATGTGGCGCAAAGTCGCTCCTGGCCTGGTGCGACGATTCACCGTCGTGGCCCCCGATCTGCGCGGTTATGGGGCGTCGTCGATTCCGCCATCGACGTCGGATCATCGCGCGTATTCTAAACGCGTCATGGGGCAAGACATGCTCGAAACGATGCGCGCGCTCGGGTTCGACCGGTTCGCCGTCGTCGGCCATGATCGCGGCGGGCGGGTCGGCTATCGTATGGCGCTGGATCATCCGAGCGCGGTCGCAAAGCTGGCCGTCCTCGATATCGTCCCGACGCACACGATGTGGACGACGATGGACAAGGACTTGGCGCTCACCACCTATCACTGGCTCTTCCTTGCCCAGCCTGACGGCCTGCCCGAGCGGATGATCGAGGCCAACGCGGCCTATTATTTGCGCGAGACGCTGCGGCGCTGGGCGCGCCGCGACGACGCCATCGAAGAAAGTGCAATCCAGGCTTATCTTGCCTCGCTGACGCAGCCGGCGCGCATTCACGCCTTCTGCGAGGACTACCGCGCCGGCGCGACGGTCGATCTGGTCGACGATGCGGCGGATTACGGCCGGCGCAAAATCGCCTGCCCGGTGCTGGCGCTATGGGGCGACAACGGCATCGCCACCGAAGTCGAGGGCGCGAGCCCGCTCGAAATTTGGCGCGCATGGGCCGACGATGTGCGCGGTCGCGGGCTACCATGCGGACATTTTCTGCCCGAGGAAGCTCCCGACGAGACGCTTGCCGAGTTGCTGGCGTTTCTTTGACACCGGTTAGACTACGACCCGATCTTGGCGAATCCGCCCTTGTTGTAGGTATTCGCACAGACGACGGACGCTCGCCCTGCTAATGTCATCCATTCTCGAGCCTCATCCTCGACAGCGTGGTGACCAATGAACCGACGTATGTTCGTCGCGCTTGTCGGTGCGATCGCCGCTTGGCCCGCGTCGTTCAGGGCATTGGCCCAACAGCGACGACCGTTTCATATCGGTACGTTGAATCCGACCTTCGTCGAGTACGCTTGGACGCAGTCCGCCCTGCATTGGCTCGCCGAATTCGATTTTATGGAAGGAAGGGATTTTCGCTCCGAGGCGCGCTTTGCCGCCGGGGACGACGAACGGCTGCCCGAGTTTGCGGCGGAGCTGGTGCGGCTCAACGTCGATATGATCGTCACGCAGGGCGTACGCGCGATCCGGGCCGCCAAACAGGCGACGGGAGTCATTCCGATCGTCATGATCACCGATGGCGATCCGGTCGCCGATGGTCTTGTGCAAGACCTTGCCCGACCCG